>NZ_JAVFVX010000080.1:0-36495 GCF_033441795.1 Streptomyces sp. ADMS
CTGCCAGCACCACCAAGCCGCTGTCAGCCTTCAACCGCCAATAGGCAACAGGGTCTCCCAGCCAGTCAAAGGCCGCCTGATGGACCGTCATGGCCAGATGCCGGTGTCCGCACCCGGCGCAGTCATCAACTCCGGCTGTCTGCTGCTCCTGCTGGTCGGAGACGATCCGACCCTCGCGCTAGCCGCGATCGTGCTCGCGGGCCTGTCCTCCCCTCCCCTGGAGGCAGGACTGCGGGCCCTGTGGCCCACCGTCCTGCCCGACCCCCATCGGCGCCGGGTCGCCCTCGCTCTCGACACCGGCTCCCAGGGCCTGCTCTACATCGCCGGCCCGCTCCTGGTCGCCGTGCTCGCCACCGCCTACGGTCCCCGCGCCGCGATCCTCGCAACCGTCGTACTCGGCCTCCTGGGCACGACCGTGGTGCTCACCGCGCCCCCGTCCCGCACCTGGCGCCCGCAGCACACCGCTGGCTCCGCCGCGGCCGGGCTGCACAGCACGCCCCTGTCGCTAATCTTCCTGGCCCATGCCGGCTTCGGAATCGCCCTCGGCGCCATGAACGTCTGGGCGGTGGCCATGGCCGAACTGCACGACATGGATCTGCTGTCCGGGCTGATCCCCGCCGCCTTCGCCACCGGCAGCTTCCTCGGCGGCCTCCTCTACGCCCGCCGAGCCTGGCCGGGCTCGCCCATCGTCCAGCTGCTGTCGGCCGCGGCCGGATTCTGCGCCGGGTGGCTGCCACTGCTCGCCCTTCCCGGCCCTCACATGGCGACCGTCGTGGTCACCGTGCCGGGCATGTTCCTCACTGTGGTGATCGCCTGCGGCTTCACGACCGCGGACGCCCTCGTGCCAACTCAGCGGAGAACCGAAGCGTACGCATGGCTGATCGCCTCGGTCGGCGTCGGCCAGGCCGCCGGCACCGCCCTGGCCGGGGCCCTCGCCACCCACCGCCTCACAGCCGCGGCCCTGCCCGCGGCCGGAGCCGCCCTCGCCCTGACGGTCCTCGCCGCCGCCCGCCACCGCATCACCGCCCGTGGTGGCCACTGAACCCACCGCCGCCGTCCCACCCGTCTGTTGTCCACCCAGCGACAGCGGCACGACCCGCGGGCCCCCGAATGGGGCGACTGCCGCTGGTCCGAGTCCGACACGCCCACCTCCCCGTGGACGTCGCCGCCGCCCCGCTTCCCATGCCTCACCTCTGAAAGGCCCTTCCGCCTTGCCCCACCCGTCTTCGTCCGTCTGGGACCACCACATCGAGGACTGTGCGGTCTGCACCTCACCCGACCGCGACGAGCCGGCCCTGCTGCGCTGCGCCGTCCTCACAGTCTTGCAACACGGCGTCTTCATGGTCGAGGACGACATCCCGTTGGCCGAGATCCTCAGCGACGGCGGCCACTACCTGCGCGGTCTGGCTTCGTCCCTGGGCGGCGACGAGACCACCCCGGTGCCCAAGACCGAGCACTGGCCCTGGGTCGACGCCGAACTGCGCCTGGCCGTAGCCCGCGCCGCAAGTCTGGACGCCGTCAGCACCCTCGATGCCCGTATCGACGGCGTCCTGGCCACCGCTGCCCGCAGGACCCCGCGGCGCCAGGCGGACCTCCTCGAACGCGCCGCCGAGCAGTTCGCCCAGCAGCACGCACCAGCCTCCCGCACCCCCTGACCCAGCCGGCGCCCGCGCCGCCCCCACACAAAGGAGAATCCCCGCCCATGGCCGTCCAGAAGACCTGGACCGTCGTCCACGCCTGTGGACACGAAATCACGCATGACCTGTCTGACCGTCCCGCCGACCGACGCGCCGGATTCGCCCGCTGGCTCACCGAACGCGACTGCACCGAATGCTGGAAGGCCGCCCGCGACGGCGACAGCGCCGGCAAGGAGGAGTGGCTGGCCGCCAAGCGAATCGAAGAACAGCAGGCCGCTACCGTGTGGGCCGAGCAGTTCGCGATGCCGCCGCTGGAGGGCACCGAACGCGCCCAAGGCTGGGGCGAGCGCTCCCGCCATCAGCTGGTCACCCGCGCATACGCCGCCCTGGTCACCGAGGGCACCTGGGACGAGACCGACTGGACCGTCCTGGAGGAGAAGATCCGCACCATCACCCGGGCCGGATGGTGGATCGACCAGCGCGATGCCGAGGGCACCGATCTGCCCGAACTCCTCGACGCCGCAACCGAGAACGACCGCGGCACCGAGAACCCGTACCGGTAGCCGACCAGCGGTTGTACCCGACGATCCCCGGTTATCGAAACCGGGGATCCTCCGGAGCATTGACCTTCCACCGCCACCCCGTGCCGCTCGTGGAAGGACCCCCTGCTGTGCCCGACGCTCCCGGCCCCTCGCAGATACCAGCCGCTTGGAGACCGTCCCTGGAGCCGCTGACCGCCCAACGGGACATCACCCACGCCCACTTCGCCCCTGGCGACACCGTTGTGATCCCCACCGGCGTCGCCGACGGCAGGCTGTCGGGCGACGTCATGACGATCGTCGCTCCTTCCTGGCACCTGCCGACGGACGAGGACGGCTGGCGGCTGCGCAACCCCAGGGGCGGCGAGCGCACCTTCATCACCGCCCACCCCCGCTACATGATCCACCTCTCCCGCCCCTGCCCCGACTGCCTGATCTACCGGCGCGCCCTGGAGGACTACATCCTGCCCAAGGTGCCCGTCGGTAGCGGGTCCTTCGACTGCGGCTGGTACTCCCTCACCCACCTCAACCAGCTCGTCCACCTCGCCGACGCCCGAGGTGGCCGGTGACTCTCCCCAACCGCCGCCCCGGAAGGGCCCTGACCCTGCTGCGTGCCGGTGCCGAAGCCGCCTCGGCCATCCCGGCACCCCACTGGCCCGCGCAGCTGGCCGCCAATCTGAGCGAACTCGACGCGACCTGGCAGGAATCCGCGCAGCTGTGCGCCGACGCCGCGTGGACCGCACGGGCCTCCGGCCACAGCGTGCTGGGCCTCCTGGACCCCGATGACACCCTCGCGCCCGGGCCGGACCCGATCACGACTACGGCGTATCGGCATCTGTACCTGAGCGCCCTGCGCTACGACTTCCGCTGCCCTACCCTCGCCCTGCTCGTCGAGCAGCTCTCGCTTCAGGAACGAGAGGGCCTGGACTGCTACAGCCGCGCCCTGTACGCCTTCGCCCTGCTGGGGCAGTCCCGGTCCGAGGGCCTCCCCCTCATGCAGCAGGTCCTCGACGACGCCGGCGACCACGTCAAGACGTTGCATGTGCTGCTGCACGGACTGTGGCTCGGCCACGATCTGCCCGGGCGTGAGGAGCGCATGCTGCAGATCCTCGGCCGGCCGCCGTTCGCCTCGCGCACCGACCCGATCGCCCTGTTCCGTGAGGCCGGCGCCCTGCGCGGGCTCGGCGAGTATCAGGCCGCTCTGGAGTCGATCGACCGCGCACTGGACCTGCTGCCGCCTGGCGACGTATCCGTCCACGCCGACCTCGTCCGCGAACGCTCCCTGATCGCCTCGGCCCGCGACGTCCAGCGCCTCGTCGGCCGCCACGCGGAAGCAGGCCCGGAATGATCCCTCGCGTGCACACCCGCAGTCCGTACGCCACGGAAGCGCTGACCGAGGCCCTCGGACGTCCCGTGTCCGATCAGGAGGGACTGACCGGGCACACGGTGGTCGCCCACTGGCCGGGCCTGGCCCCTGTCGCCGCTGACGACGAACAGCAGCTCTGGACATCGCAGGATTGGGCGGACCACCTGGACACGCCGTCGTGGGAGTATCCCCGCGCCACGAGTCCCCGGAAGGACCGATTCGCCATCTGGCACGCCGACGTGCGTCTCGCCCTCGGCGACCGCCAGCTCACCGGCCCGGAGTGGTCCGAGATCGCGCACCGGCTCGCTCGCGCCGTCGGCATCGCCACGCCCGGCGACACGCGGAGCTGCCGCTGGATCGCAGTCCAGGCTCAGCCCCGGCGCCTCGATCTGATCGCCAACCTCATCCTTCCCGACGGCACGTGGACTTCCCAGCCCGGCCTGCTCCTCCGGCTGGCGGCGGAGTGCCGGCGCCTGGAGACGGCCCTCAGCCTCCTTGGGCCCTTGCCTGCCCGGTCCTCGCCGCACGCCTCCGCTCTCCCGGCCGCCGTGCACTCGGCTGCCGAGACGACGGGGCAGCTTGCCGAGCTGCTGCACCAGCTCGCCGATGAGGCCACCGGGCCGCTGGTCACCGAGCGCGGCCTCGTCGAGTACGCGGCGCACCGTCTCGGCGCCCTTGCCCACGCCTACGGTCCCGCCATGGAACACCAGCTGGGATGGATCGCCCGCCGCCTGTACGGCATCCAGCATGACCTCGACGCCGTTGTCGCAGACCTGGCTGCCACGCCTGACCGGACAGCTCCGACACCCGCGCTGCCTGTCCCGCGGCCTCCGACCGCATCTGCTCGTACTCGTTCAACTCCCTAGAAAGTTTCTGCCCCTTTGGCCCTGGCCGACCGTCTGTTGGCTCTCCGGCGCGATGTTCATTCCGGCGAAGTCCTTGCCCGCGGAGGAGATCCCGAAGCCCACAGCATCCTGGAGCGCACCGGGTTCGTCCTCGTCGCCCGGCTCCACGAGCGCTACCACCGCCTGCCCACCGGCCTCGACGAGGCCGAGGAGCAGCGGATCGCCACCCGCGCGGTAGCCCGGCTGCGTGCGGTGAGCTACCACGTCGACTGCGACGAGGCGTTCGACACCGACCACCGCGAGCCGTACTACCAACCCCTCGGCGCCCAGGTCGCACACCTCGCCGATCGTCTCCGCGAGGCGACCACGACCGACGAGGCCGCCGACGTCCTCACCGAGTTGACCGCCACCCACGACGGCATCCTGACCGCCCTCGACGACGTACTCGTCGCGGCAGCCGACTTCTTCGAAGGACTCGGCCAGCCTTCCGACCAGTACACCGCCCGGCGTTTGCGCTACCTCGCCGAGGAACGGTTGCGGATCGTCCGGTCCGACCTCGCGCACACCCGCACCGACCTCGCCGGCCGGCACACGCCCCACCCCGGCCGTCGGCCGTGCACGGCCGAGACCGGCCCGGGCGAGACGGAAGCCTCCGCCGTCTGCGCCTGCCCGCCACCCCGCATCCCCACCAGCCCCGGTCCCCTCCCCACCGCGCCGGTCCCCACCAGCCGCCGGAGATGACCCGCCTGTCCCTTCCCGAGGAGACCTTTGCACGCCCCCGATGACTCTCTCGCCTCCTTCGCCGCCGTCCTCGCCGGCGAACTGCCCGGCCAGTGGAGCAGCCAGTACCACCCCGACCGCGAAGACAACGACCACGACGAACTGGCCGTCGATGTCTGGGACATGGACCAGGTCGCCGATGCCATGGCCGAGTACAGCCTCGACCACTGCGCGGTCCTGACCCGGCGCGTGGACGGCACGCGGCTGTTCCTCATGGACCGCAAGGGCCACGACGACGGCTTCCTCATCGCCGCCATGGCGCCCAAGGACCTGCCCATCGAGGCGTTCCGCGACGTTCGCGAGCCCGACGGCATCGCCGTCGACGCGGACCCCTTCCACGCCGCCAAGCACGTCCGGCTGCGCCTGCTGCCCCGCTACGACCAGGCCCTCGCCCAGGTACGGGACAACGCCTCCCGCCTTGCTGCGGCCCTGGCCGACGAGCAGCGCGTCGTGATGACCTGGTCCGGCGAGGACCTCGTCGCCGCGAAGCCCGATCGCGACGACATCGCCCGGGCCCTGACCGAGTACGGCTTCACCTTCGACCCAAGCCGGAACGTGTTTGTACTGTCCGACGGTGACTCAGCCCGAGTGGCCGCGTCCGTCCGCGCAGTCGGCCACCGTCTGTCCGAGCTGGGTGTCGGCGTCCTCTTGTCCCGCCCGACAGGCCGGGCCGCGCTGGACATCACACCTGCCCAGCGGCCCGCCCCGCCGACTCCGGCCCCGCACCGAACCCGGTGACAGGCCGGGCCCCTGGTGGCGCGCCGGAGTTCTTCGTCCTCAGCTACATCACCATCACCCGCGATCCGCGCACGCAACTCGTCGTCGCCATCGGCGGCGACGAACGCGCGGCCGGCATTCTCCAGACGGCCGGAGGATTCATCGACGCCCCCGGCCCTCGCGGCCCCTACCACCGCCAGCCCCACACCATGGCTGTCGACGAGCAGCGCACCGGCGCCACCACCGCGGCCCTGGCCCTGCTGCAGGCCGGATACAGCGTCCACCTCGACCCCGCCCTCAACACCCTGAGCAGGCGGGACGAGGACCGGCAGGCCGCCCACCGCTACCTGGGCCACCTCGCCGAACGTGCCCGCAACGCCAGCGGCGGCCACGAACGGGCCTCCGTCCTCACCGAGATCGTCGCTCCCGACGACGGTGTGCTGCCCCGCCTGCGCGACATCCTGGTGTCTCTCTGGACGCGTTGGGACGACCGCCTCCACGACGCCGGACGCCCAGCGGCCCCCGCCGAGCAGCTGATCGACACGGTCAACGGCCTGTCCCGCCACACCCAGCGGCTCCAAGACATCCGCAACCAGGCCGCCCGTATCCCGGCATCTGCTCCATCCCCCGGCACCACGGCCAAGCCCGTCCCCGCGGCGCCCGGCCGGAGCCGCTGACCGCCCCTCTTCCGCCATAGGAGCATCCACCCGATGGGTAACCGTGCCGACGACGAAGGCACCGACGTCGAGATCTACCGCAAGCCCCTGACCGACACCGTCCACGCCGACACCCCCACCGGCGCCCCCGAACAACTCCTCGCCCTGCTCGACCGGCTCGGCTTCGAACGCAAGACCGTCTCGCCCGCAGGCACCGCAGGCCCGACCTACGCCTGGCACGAGGCCCCGAGCCACCTCAGCGAGGACGAGAAGAAGCGACTGGCCACCCGTGCCGTCCCCCCACTGCTCGCAGCCGGATACGTCGTCCACATCCCCGACTACCTATTCGACCAAGCCGCCTACCTCAGCGCCACGGACGAACTCCGCACCCAGCGAGCGGCACCGGCCACCGCCTCGCCCGCGACGACCGCCCGGCCCCGCCGTACACGTGGCTGAATCACCCCCGCCCTCGGCCCGTCCCGCAGGAGTCCACTCCCCGGTGCCCCAACGTCCGCCGCAGGCCGTCCCGTATGTCCTGGCCGCGCCCGGCTACCTCGCCGGCGGCGGCGACTGGGAACACCTGACCGAGCTGCTGCTGCGCGGCCACGGCTGGCGCAACGTGTCCACGATCGACCAGCACACCGCCCTGGCCAGCCCCGACGGACGTCTCCACGTCATCCTCAACCGACGCGCGGACTGGACCTGGACCCTGCACGCCACCTCCCCTGACGGGCAGGACTGGGCAGTGCTCCTCGGCGCGCACATACCCGTCGAGTACATCACCGCCATGGTCAACGCCCTGCTCCAGCCGCCGCCCACCGGCGACCGGGCGGTCCTCGACCCGTTGCGTGCAGCGGGCTGGACCGAGCAGGCCACCGGGCCCGGGGCCTCGGCCGTGTCACCGGACGGCCTGGTCCACTTCACCGAGGAACCCGCTCACCCCAGCGCACCGAGACCCTGGCGCGCCGCCTGCACCGTCAACGGGTACCGCTGGTGGACAGCCACCTTCAGCACCCGCACCCCGCCCTGCATCGTCACCGCGTTCACCCGCAGCCTCGCCAGCGACGACCCGCTGCCGCGGATGGCCATCGGAACACCGCTGTACGGCTGCGGGCCCTACACCCGTCTCATCCCGACACCACACACGTATGAAGACGAGCAGGCGCTGCTCAAGGCCCGGATCGCCGACGTCCGCAGCCGCCGCGTCACCGGACCAGGCCCCGCCACACCGCCGCCGAACCCCATCGGACGCACGCCGGCCACCCGCACGCGGTGAGCCTCACCCCTCTCGTCGACGTGCACCGCACCACCACGTTCAGGAGATTTCCGTACCCCGCACCTCCCCTCGCCCCACGCCACCGCCGATCACCGCCGAGCGCCGGCCTCGTCTGGCCGTCTTCCTCTTCCGCCGCTACCTGCGCGCCTGCATCGTGCGCGCCCCCGCCCAGGCCCATCAGCTTGCCGGAGGGCGGCCCGAGGCCGCGCTGGATGAATCCCGGCGCCTCGGCCACCACACCTGACCCCCACCCGTCTGCCTCCAGGAGGCCCGTGACCGACCCGCCCCTCCACTCCGTCCCCCACGCCCGCGCGATCGCCGAACAGCTCGGCCAGCTCACCAGTCAGCTCGCGCTCGCCCCACCGCGCGAGGCCGCCCACATCCTCGCCACCGTCCTCGACCGCGACGTCGGCATCCTCGGCCACTTCACCCAACTGATGGCCACCGGCTCCCAGTTCGCCAAACGCACCTCCGAGCAAGGCATCCTCCCGCCCGAGGTCTGGCTCGCTGTCGGCCGCGCCGCCAACGAACTCCACGACATCGGCCTCGACCTCGACGAACACACCGAAGCCCTCGACGCCCTCGCCAGCGCCGTGGCACCAGCTCCCACTACAGCGCCGAAACCGGTGCCGACCGCCATGGTCGTGAGGAGACGCCGGTGAGCAGGAAACAGTGGACCGGCTGGCGCACACCACGCGCTGGAGGCGAACAGGCCGAGCAGCACTACCTCATCGAACCCCGTCATCTCGCCGGCGGCGGCAACCTCGGCCACGTCACCGAGTTCCTGCGCGCCTCCGGCTGGAAGGACTCCTCCCACCAAGGCGGCCCGTTCGTCTTCGACAGCCCCGACCGCACGATCCGTATCGGCTACGACCCGCACACCCAGCCTGGCGGCTGGACCATCTCCGGCAAGGCCGCCGGTGCTCAGCCGGCGTGGCATGCCACCTTCGGCCGGCAGACCCCGGTGGAGATCGTGGCCGGCGTCACCGACGCCCTCACCCGCCCCCGCTCCGCGCACGCGCCCAACGCCTGGGCTCCGCTGGAGCAACAGGGCTGGACCAGTGAGCGCGGCGAGGACCAGTCGTTCACCGCCGTCCATCCCGGCCGCGACACCTGGCTGCAGTACCGTCCCGGCGAGCGCGGCCAGGACCTGTGGTGGGCCGGGGCCCGCACGGAACACGGGCAGACCTGGGACGCGGTGTTCACCCCCACCACCCCGCTGCATCTCATCGAGGCATTCGCCACGGCGCTGGCCGATCCGCAGCCGGTGATGCGACCGCGCGGACATGTCCCGCCCACGAGCCGGGTCCGCACCACGTCCGTCTCGGTGCTGCCCTCCCAGCTCTCCGCCTGGCAGCAGGCCCGTATCACCGCCGCCCGCGCCGCTACCTGGGCCCGCTTCGCCACCACCGGCGCCCGCAAGCCGTCCCGCACCGCGGGCCCGTACGCCACCGCCGGTGGCCGACGCCGCTGCCCCGCCTCGGGCAGCCCTCGCCAGGCGCCCGTTTCCCACCCCCACGCACGAGGAAGTTATGACCGACCTGACCTTTGACGACGCCCTCACCGCCGAAGATATCCACAGGGCTGTCCACAGCCTGGCCCGGCTCACCGCCCATCTGCGACCCGGCCCGGAGAACACCGAAGCCGCCGCTCTGCTCGCCCCGCTCGTCCACGCCGCCCCCGCCCTCATCGACACCGTCGCCCAGGTCCTGCGTGAGGTCTCCCGGCTCCTGGCCCAGCACGCCGACGTCCCGTGGGACGCGACCGTGACCGACCTGGTGCGCGAGTATCTCGACGCCGCCACGGCCGTCGATCAGCTGCGCAACCCGCTCAGCAAGACACTGAGCCTGCTGGAACAGGCCCCGATCCGTACCGTGCGCGGCGATGGCGGGGAGAGCGGTACATGCCGGTGACCGAGCGACAGTTGGCCGGCTTCCGACGCGACCACGAGTCGACGATCCTGCATTCCACCAGTCCCCGGCACCTCGCGGGTCCCGGTGACGCCCGCCACGTCACCCACGCCCTGCTCGCCGCCGGCTGGACCATCACCTCCGACCCGGCTTCCCCCGAGACTGAGGTCACCAGCCCCGACCTGCAGGCCCGGCTGCAAGCCGCACCCCAGTTCAACCCGTCCGGCAGCTGGTGGCGCCTCACGGTCGAGCCGCCCAACTCCCGTAGTTGGTATGCCTCGTTCACCCAACAGGTCCCGGCCGAGATCCTGGCCGGACTCACCGACACGCTCCTCACCCCTGCCCCTGCGGACCCGCCCGATCCGTGGGACCTCTTCCGCACAGCGGGCTGGAGCGTCACCCAGAGCGAGAACGGAACCGGCTTCGAGGCCCGCTCGCTCGACCGACGGGCGGTCGTTGAATACAGCCGCCCCTACGACGACGAGATCTCCTCCTCGTTCTCCTGGCGGATCCGCACCCGGGAGTACCCCGCCGACGCCGCCGAGTCCGCTTTCGACGGTCGCCCGGTCTGGAGCGGCTGGCTCGACGGACACGCCCCCGCGCAGGCCATCGCCGGCTTCATCGCCGCCTTGACCAGCGCCGAACCGCTGCTGCGCGGCTGGGGCCGGCACAACTGGCACCACGACGTCCAGCACGAGCGAACCAGCCGGACCGGCACGGATGTCGCCGACGCTCATCAGCAGCGCCTCAAGCACATCCAGGCCCAGGTCCGCGCCGCGCGACGCCGTCAGCGGCTGGACACCACCCCCTGCTCGGCTCACGTCGGCGCCTCCAACTCCTCGGCGGCTCGTACCCGATGACTGATGAAAGACCCCCTGTGGCCTCCCCACCCTCCCCTCCGAGCGTCATCCATCAGCAGCGCCTCGACCAGCTCGCCGAGTTCCTCCACACCGGCGAACAGATCCTGGCCGCGTGGGACGCCTACTCCGACCAGCACACCGACCCCGACAGCTGGCCGTACGACGACGAGTCCTACGGGCGGCGCGCCGCCCGCCGCGACGCCGACGCCTGGATCGCCGCCGCACAGATCCGCCCCTTCGCCCGCGAGCTGGTCTCCACCGCCGAAGTCCAGCTCCAGCAGCTCCCCGCCCGGGCCGTCCAGTCCCACTGGGCGTGGCACCTGGCGGGCGCCGAAGACGCTCTCGACCAGCTCGACGCCTTCGAAGAGGACTATCGCGCCCGCCTCGACGACCTGCCGCCCTCCGCCCGGCCGGGGACACAGGCGTACGACGACCTCATCGACGCCCGCAACGCCGAGGCATGGCACGCACTCAACGAGCTGGCCCTGCACGCCCCCGTGATCCTCGCCATTCACACGACGACCCAACGCACCCCGCCTCGTCTGGAGGCCGTCGCTCCTCGACCCGCTCCAACGGCTCCCGCTGCCGCGGCGCCCGTGGCACGGAGGTGAGCCGCATGCGGTTCCTGCCTCACGATGCGGCCGACGAACTCCTCGTCACCCCGCCCTGCCTGGCCGGGGGCGGGGACCCGCGCTGGGTCACCGTGGCCCTCCACCAGGCCGGGGGATGGCGCTACGACCACACTCCGCTCTCCCCGATCGTCCATCTGGTCCGGCCCGACCAGCATGCCGAGCTGAGCCTGTACCCGGACCCGGACGAGCCGTGGTGGACGATCCTCCACGCCCCCACCGACGAACAACCCGCCTGGTACGCCCGGTTCGGGGCGCGCATCCCGGTGGAGATCCTCGCCGCGTTCACCGACGCCCTCACCGAGCCCGCCCCCGAAGCGGCGGCGGCGAGTGATCCCTTCGAGATCCTGTACGCGGCCGGCTGGCTGGAACACTCCGACGTCTCGGCCTCGTCCCCCGACAGCCCCGTCCGTGTCGAGCGCGCCGGCCAGGGGCAAGGCAGCTGGTTCGTCACCACCTCCCTGCCCGGCGACCCCGACACGGTGATCTGGCGCGCCCACCTCGGCGCCGACACTCCGCTCCACCTGGTCGCCGCCTTCACCAGCGCCCTCACCGACCCCGCACCGCTGCGCCGCGACCCGCTCGCCCTCCCCTTCCAGGCTCGTCCCCACCTGCAGACGGCCCCCGCGCCGACGGGCCCGCCGGGCGGGCTGGATCCGCTGGAGCAGCGCGTCCAAGACCTCGCCGCCCGCCGCCGGCGCGGCGCGCCCTCGCTGCCGCCGCGTCGGCCGCAGCCGCCACCGCGCCGTACGCGCTGACCCGGCCACACCCCTCACTCCGGAATCCTGCCCTTGCCCCACGCCTCCCCCGCCTCCTCCAGCAGCGACGGCTACGACATCGCCTTCAAGATGCTCCTCGGCGCCCTCGCGATCGCCGTCCCCCTGTCCAACCTCGCCTGGCTGTGCGGCAACCTCGCCGCCTGGGCCACCCACTCCGGTCCCTGGGCGCCGTACCAGCCCATCAACGCCCTCCTGCACCCCGACCAGCTCTGGCCCACCGCCGGAGAAACGACCCTGCTCATCGGTGCCCGCATCATCCCCGTCACCGTGATGATCGCCCTTGTCCTCACCGCCGCAGTCGTCTGGTCACGACACAAGAACTCCGGCAGTGGCCGGAAGAAGAAGATCGCCGGCATGGCCAAGGCGAAGGACATCGAGCCGCTGATGGCCCGGGCGATCACCGCCAAGGCCCGCTCCCTGCGCCCCAGCCTGAAGGACGCCAAGCACATCGATGCCGCCGACACCGGCATCCTCCTCGGCAACCTCCAGGGCAGCCGCCACGAGGTCCGCATGGGGTACGAGGACGTCGCCGTCGCCATCATGGCGCCCCGCTCCGGCAAGACCACCTCGCTCGCGATCCCCTCGATCCTCGCCGCGCCCGGCCCCGTCCTGCTGACCTCCAACAAGGCCGCCGGCGACGCCTACACCGCCACCCTCGACGCACGGCAGAGGACCGGCCGAACGTGGTCGATGGACCCGCAGCAGATCGCCCACGCCGAACGGGAGATGTGGTGGAACCCGCTCGCCGACGCCAGGACCCTCGACGGCGCAGGCCGTCTGGCCGGCCACTTCCTCGCCGCTTCCGTGGACGCCAGCCAGCAGGGCGACTTCTGGTCCAAGGCCGGCAGCAACATCCTGTCGCAGCTGTTCCTCGCCGCGGCTCTCGACGAACGGCCCATCACCGACGTCATGCAGTGGCTGGCCTTCCCCGCCGACCGCACCCCCCTCGACATCCTGCGCGACCACCAGTTCACCGCGGTGGCCGCCCAGCTCAAGGGCACCGTCGAAGGACCGCCCGAAACCCGGGACGGCATCTACGAAACCGCCCGACAGTACGCCGCAGCCCTCCTCAACAGCGATATCGCGGCGTGGGTCACCCCACAGAAGGACGTGCCCGAGTTCCGGCCGTCGGAGTTCGTCTCCTCCACGGACACTCTGTACCTGCTGTCGAAGGACGGTGGCGGCGGCGCCAGTGCCCTGATCGCGGCGTGCGCGGACTCCGTCATGCGCGCGGCGACCGCGCAGGCCGAGCGCGCCGGCGGACGGCTCGACCCGCCGATGCTCGCGATCCTCGACGAGGCCGCCAACGTCTGCAAGATCTCCGATCTGCCCGACCTGTACAGCCACTTGGGCTCGCGCGGCATCATCCCCATCACGATCCTGCAGTCCTACCGCCAGGGCCAGAAAGTCTGGGGAGACGCGGGCATGGACGCCATGTGGTCCGCGAGCACCGTCAAGGTGATCGGCTCCGGCATCGACGATCCCGACTTCGCCGACAAGCTCTCCCGCCTCATCGGCGACCACGACGTGGAGACCACCTCGACCTCCATCTCCGACTCGGGGAAGTCGACCTCCGTGTCGATGCGGCAGGAACGGATTTTGCCCGCGGACGCGATCCGCGCCCTGCCCAAGGGCACCGCCCTGTGCTTCGCCACCGGCATGCGCGCCGCCATGCTCGACCTGCGCCCCTGGTACGCGGAGCCCGACGCCGACGCACTGACTGCCGCCTCTGCCCGCGCATCGAAGGCCATCACCGCCCGCGCCGTCGCCAAGCACGCCCCGCAGCAAAGCGACTACGGCTCCGCCGCCTGACCACCCACCAACGCCCGAGCACCCCGCCGGGCTGCCCCACCTGTACCCAGCCACCGGGATGACCGATAGCCATCACCGACCACCACGACGTCTTCATCGGCTCGACCGATGACGGATGGACGTTCGCCGTCCTCAACCGCCCCATCCGCAACGCCGCGCGCATCCTTACCGCAGCAGGCTTCACAGCCCGCCAGCACCAGGACCGCACCCTCTACCTCCTGCCGCCCGGGACCGCCGAGGACGCGCATGAGCGCGCCGGCGTCGCCTTCTACGGGCTCCTGTCCCACACCATGGACCTCGTCGACCTCGCCTGGACCACGCGCTACCCCCGCACCACCGACGCCGAGCCCGAGGCGACCATGCGCTTCCGCAACGGCACGGTCACCGCCACCGCGGTCACCGACCGGGCCAGGGATGTCCTCATCCAGCACGGCTTCACCTCGACGAAGGCAACGCGGGAGTACACACTTCCCGCCGAGTTCGGTGAATCCGACGCCCTGGGTGCGGTGGTCTATGCCGAATCCCACCTCTACACACTCGGCGCCAGCGTGCGCGTCGACCTCGGGATCCCGACCCTCCAGGACATCCCGCCCGCGCCCTCCCGCCGTCCAGCCACGCCCGCGACACCCTCCCCGGACCAGGCCCACCGACGCAGCCGCTGACCACCAAGCCCCCCGGCCCTCACCCGGAGCAGCACCATTCACCAGATCGACCTGCAAGCCGAGATCGCCCAACTGCGACAACTCGGCAGCGCTTTCGAGGACTTGCACAGCGAAGTCCGCTCACTCACCCTCACACCCGGCACCGACGCCCGGCAGCAACTCACGTCGAAGATCCTGGCCACGAACGAGCTGGTCCAACAGGCCATGGAACGCCTGGCCGCCCTCGACGGCAGCCAGTACGCCGCCGTACCCGGCAGCCGCCCGTCCCTGGAAGCGCTCGCCTCCGTCGTCTTCGCCGCCAGTATCGCCGCATCCGACCTGGTCGGCGCGCTGGAAGCCAACCCTCTGGAGGGCGCCGCGTTCCCCGGCCCGCCGGCCGATGAAGCAGCCGTGCGCACGGCACGGCACGCGGAGGCCGTCCCCGCCATGGCGGAGCACCTCGCGGACGCCGCCCACCAGCTCGACCTGGCCCACACCGGCTGCTACTACCTCGCCAGTGGTATCTCCCGGGACCTGAAACAGCACGCCGAACAGCAGCAGGCGACACCCGTGCCGGAGATCACGGCCAGCCAGTACGCCGTCCTCGCCCGGCTGTCCGCAGGAGGCGGCACCCGTTACGTAATCAGCCGGCACGGCGTGCTCAAGGCCATCGACAAGGACCGGGCCACCGTGAACGTCGCCACCCTCAACGCCCTGATCAAGCGAGGACTCGTCGAGGTGGACACCACGACACCCTTGCACCAGGGCCAGCGCCTCGATGTCACCGCCGAAGGCCGGCGTGCCCTCGCCCAGTACAAGCCCACCACGGTTGCCGCCCGAGCAGCGGCCTTGATGCTTCCTGCAACGAAGCAGGGGGCGGGCCGCAGACGGTGAGCTTCGCTCCGGCGGACCCCGTCCTGGTCTCCCCGCGCCACCTGGCCAGCGGCGGACTGGACCGGATCGGCGACGTGCTCGGTCCGTTGATCCACCTGTACGGCTGGAACTACACGCACGACGCCTTCAGCGACCAGCCGCGTGCCGACGGATCTTTGCCCCCATCGGTACCGACGCAGGACCAAGCTCCAGCCATCCCCGCCACGCCCACCGCTACGCCGCCCTGGGCACGCCACCGCTAATCGTCTCGGCGCCCAAAGGCCAGCGGTACGGGGCTGAACGCCCGGCCCCCTCGGAGTCTCGGGGCCCCGGTACCCGCCACACCCCACTCACAGCGACAAGCGCAGTGCGGTGTCCAACAGCTGTCTCCGCCGCCCCCAGCGCACGGCTGCCCCTCCAGCGATCCCACCTTCCGGAGTCCACGCCCATGTCCCATCCGCCTTCTGTCACGGAGGTGTTGTCCGTCTCCGCCGCGGACGGCACACCCCTGGCCGTCTACCGCGATACGCCTGTGCGCCCGCGTCGCGACGGCGCGACGGTCGTCCTCGTGCACGGCGCGTCCGTCACCGCCGACCTGTGGCGTCTGCACACCCGGCACCTGACCGGTCTGGGCCTGGGCGTCCTGCGCTACGACCAGCGCGCGCACGGCCACACCTCCCGAGGCCGGGCACCTCTGACGGTCGAACAGCTCACCGACGACCTGCACCAGATCCTGACCCGCCTCGTCCCCACCGGACCGCTCGTGCTCGCCGGCCACTCCCTGGGCGCCCTGGTCCTGCAGGAACTCACCGCCCTGCACCCCGAGCACCTGACCCAAGTACGGGGCATGGTGCTGCTGTCTCCCACCGCACGCGGTGCGACGGTGCTGCCCGGCCGCGGCCCGTGCGCCTGGCTGCTGGCCGCCGGGCGCAGCCTCGCTGCCCTGACCTGCGCCCACGCACCTCGCGCGGTGGATCTCCTGCGCCGACGGCTGCCCCCCACGCACGCCCACAGCCTCGCCCCACGCCCCAACCGGTCGGCCGACGGGCCACCGCCGTGCCGCCACGGCATCCGCCACACCGCGACCGGTGATCTCGCCACCCTGTGGCAGTCCCTGCGCGACTACAAGCCGCGCGACCTCACCGTCCTTAGCCAGCTCGGCGGCCGGCTGCTGCTCATGGCGGGAATCGACGACCGGCACATCCCCGCCGCCCACACCAAGCAGCTGGCCGCCCACCTCCCGGCCGCCGCACTGGACGTCCTCCCCCGCACCACACACGCCTTGCCCATCCGCCACGCCGCCCTCATCAGCGCCCGCATCGCCCGCCTCGCCGCCGAACCGGGCCGGCCCCATCACCCCCAGGACCAGTCATTTCCAAACTCCCCGCTTTCCATGCGATTTCACTAGGCGCCGGAATTCAATCCAGCACCATGCTCGCCCTGTCCGCCGAAGGCATCCTCCCCAAGGTCGACTACGCCATTTTCGCCGACACCGGCTGGGAACCCAACGCCGTCTATTCCCACCTCGACCGCCTCGAACAGGAAATCGCCACCCCTGCAGGCATACCCGTCCTGCGCGTCACCGCGGGAAACATCCGAGACGACGCCCTAGATCCCGAGCACCGCTTCGCGTCCATGCCGCTGTACATCCTCAACCAGGACGGGAAACAGGGAATGACCAGGCGCCAGTGCACCGGGGAATATAAAATACAACCGATCAAGAAAAAGGTCCGAGAACTCCTCGGATACCCCTACCCCCAGCGCATCCCCAAGGACATATTCGTCGAACAGTGGGTCGGCATCTCGACGGATGAATTCCACCGGGCCAAGGACGCCGACGTCAAGTACATGCGCAACCGGCATCCACTCATAGACCTCGGATGGTCACGCGCAGACTGCATCCGCTATTTGACCTATATCGGCCTGGCAGACACGCCGAAATCGAGCTGCCTCGGCTGTCCATTTCACGGAAACGCGCAGTGGAGAAATATCCGGGACAGCAGTCCGGCGGAATGGGCGGACGTGGTCGCGTTCGACGCAGCCATCCGCCAGGGCAACGCCCGCGCGAACGCCTCCGGGAACCGGCTGCTGGGCCAGGCTTTCCTGCACCGCTCCCGCGTCCCACTCGACCAGGCCCCCATCGACCACGTCACCGCCGCGGAGTGGGCTGCGCGCCAGCAGGAACTCGACGACGGTGCCGTCATGGTGGAGGAGCTGGAGAACGGCGTGGTCGACGGCTGCTCTCCCTGGGCCTGCCGCGGAGCCTCCGAGCACGAGCCGGTGCAGGACGACTTCGGACTGGCCTCGTGAGGCGGATCATCCTCGATCTGTTCGCCGGGCCCGGCGGCTGGAGCCACGCCCTCACCGTCCTCGGCGCGCGGGACATCGGCCTGGAATGGGACGAGTGGGCCTGCAAGACCCGGGCCATGGCGGGGCAGTTGACGATCCGGACCGACGTCGCCCGCTATCCGACGTGGATCTTCCCCGGCCGCATCCTCGGACTCATCGCCTCCCCGCCGTGCCAGGCATGGAGCATGGCCGGCAAGCGGCTCGGCCTGGTCGACCAGCCGCTCGTCCACCAGGCCGTCGCCGACCTCGCGGCCGGACGCGACACCCGCGAGCAGCTGCTCGCCGCGTGCGCGGACGAGCGCTCTCTCCTAGCGGCCGAGCCCATGCGCTACCTGCACGCCCTGAACACCGTGGGCGAGCCCGAGTGGGTGGCCATGGAAGAGGTCCCCGACGTTCTGCCGTTGTGGAAGCAGTACGCGGCCATCCTGCGCGCTTGGGGCTTCTCGGTGTGGGTCGGCATTCTCAACGCCGCTGACTACGGTGTCCCGCAGACCAGGCGGAGGGCGATCTTGCTCGCCTCTCGCGTACGGACCGCCGAGCCCCCACCCCCCACGCACGCACAACTGGCCGAGCCGGAAAGCCTGTTCGGGCCCGGCCGCGCCCGCTGGGTGTCCATGGCGGAGGCCCTCGGCTGGGGCGCCACCGACCGGCCCGTGCCCACGGTGTGCGCGGGCGGCGGACCAGGCGGAGGCCCAGAGCCCTTCCCCTCCGGCTCCCGCAAGACCCTCACTGACGCACGCGCCCGCGGCACCTGGGCACCCCGCCCCGACTCCGAGATCGTCCCGGCCTCCCGGCGAGAGGGCTCCGGCTGGACCGCCCGGCACGGCGCCCGCGACAACCGCCCCGCAGACGCTCCAGCCCCCACGTTCGCTGCCAAGGCGCACCGCTGGTCGTGGTCGCTTCGCAGCAACAACCAGACCAACGCCACCATCCGCCGGTCCGACGAACCCGCCGGCACGCTCTTCTTCGGCCACCGAGCCAACGAGTGCACCTGGGTCGCCGAACCCACCGTCGAGGCAGCGGGGTCGGCACCGGAGCCGATCAAGATCACCGCCCGAGAAGCGGGCGTGCTGCAGAGCTTCCCCGCCGGCTATCCGTGGCAAGGCAACAAGGGCCAGATGTTCTCGCAGATCGGCAACGCCGTCCCCCCTCGCCTTGCCGCACACCTGCTCGCCCCGCACCTCAACATGCCCTTCAACCCTGCTGACTTCGCTCTCGCCGCCTGATGCCCTACACCCCCGATCCCCATGACGACGACCTCGACCGCGTCCCGGCGCCGAAGCCCGTGCACTACGCCGAGCAGGCCCTGCTCGGCGCCCTCCTCCTCGATCCTGCGCGTCTGGCCGACACCGAGCCGCTGATCGCCCACCACTTCGACAGCCACACCCACGCCGCGTTGTTCACCGCGATCCGCACGCTCCCGCCGCCCGACCCCGCCGCCCACACCAAGGACACCGCCTGGCTCAACGCGGTGCTGGACCACGCCCGTCCTCACGCTCGCGGCCTGAGCGCCTCCTACCTCCACGCCCTCATCCAGTTCTGCCCGCAGCCCAGGCACGCTGCGGCATACGCCAGGATGATCCGCGCCGACAACGCCCGCCGGATTCTGCGCGGGCACGCCGAGCGCCTCGCGTCCACCGCAACCGACCCGGGCCTGCCCAACCCGGTAGCCGCGACGCTCGGCCTGGCCGACGACATCGGCCGCGTCCTGGATTCCCTCGCCGAACAGTTCGCCCCGCACCCCGGCTCCTTCCCCCGCACGGCACTCCCCCCGGATGTCCCACGGCAGGCCGGTGAGGAAGACCTCGACGAAGAGCGCCTCCTCCTGGCGACCGCCACCGCCTATCCGGCAGAGGTCCAGCAGATGCGGTGGCTGACCGAGGCGGACTTCCTGCTGCCGCTGCACGCCGCGCTCTGGCAGTCCATCACGGCGCTGGTCCACCGCGGCGACATGGTCGACCCGGTCACCGTCCTCGGCGAGGCCCAGCACCGCGGGCTGCTCACCGACTCCCTCACCCCCAAAGACCTGATGGCCCTGGTCTCCACGCCCGCCGGCTCCCCCGAGTACTGGGGCGAGAGAATCCTCCGGCGCGCCCTCCTCGCCCGCGCCCGCGCGGTTGCCGACCGGATCACCGCCTACACCGACGACACCGCGAACACCCCCCACCAGCTCATCACCGGCAGCCGCCGCGCCGTGGCCGAGCTCAACTCCCTGCGCACCCGCTGGAACCGGGCCACAGCTCCAGCCCCCTCGCCCGCCACCCGGCCCTCGGTACGCCCCGCCCCGGCCCCCCGGGCCGGTCCGCCCAACCGGCCGGCCTTCGCCTCCGCACGCGCCCACCGATGACCTCAATCACCGGACCCGGCCAACCCACCAGCCGGGACCGAACCCGAATCGAGCCCCACCTCCATGTCCGACCACCCGATCGACGCACATGTCCGCTTCGACACCCACCCCGCCCACGCCAGTGCCGTGACCGCCACCCTCACCGGCACCCACCACCGCGCCGCCCAGGCCCTCCTGGCCGCCCGCGGCTTCGAGAACCTCGACGACCACACCATGGTCCTGGCCCGGATCGATCACGAAGAGCCCTACTGGGCCCACCAGGCCACCCACGCCCTGCACGCCGAAGGCATCACCACGGAGATCACACCCCGGCTGCGTGAAGCCATCGGCGAGGAATGGACCTGGGCGAACTACCCCATGCACTGGCTGACCCGCGCCGAGGTACGGGAGGTCTCCAACGCAGCCCAGACCATCTACGACGACATCCGCCACGGCCGGCTCATCATCCACGCCCATGCCCACGACGGCTGGACCACCGTCGCCATCGGCACCTACCTCGACGGAGGGACGGTCGCCCTGCACGGCGAGAACCACCTGCGCTCCATCGCCGACAGACTCGAATCCCCCGCACAGGCCCTCGCCTCCTTCCAACGCCTCCACGGCGACGCTGTACGCCCCGGACCCGCACCCATGACCGACATCGAACAGCAGACCGCCCAGGCACGCACCAGCCTCCGTTCACCCGACACGGCGCAAGCCCCCGCTGCCCCGCGTATCGAGAGGGTCCCCTCCTACGAAGCCGACCCTGGCGATCACGAAGCCCTGCTGAACGACTTCTTCACCGAGAACAACGACTGGGAGAAGCACCGCACCTGGTACGACAACACCACCATCGCCAACCACGAGTCACTGACCCTGCGCATCCTCTTCGACCACGAGGCCGGCCCCCGGAACGCGACATGGACGCTTGCCGTCTACGAGAGCCCGGTCAGCGAACGCATGTGGCACATGGCCCTCACCTCCACCGTCCCCGCACCGGTCCTGGGTACCCTGCTGTCCGCCCTCGCCACCGAAGACGCCCAGGACACCGCCCTGGGCACCCCCATCGAGACGACCGTCACCGAGGTTGTCCGGCCGCTCGCGGACGTCGGCTGGACGTCCTCCGTGGACGGACGCTGGATGCGCTGGACCACCGAACAAGGCGAGGTCGGCGTCCAGTTCGACGCCTTCGCCGCCCACGACCCCCAACTCCTCGACACCTGGACCCTCTGGGCCGGCCCCAGCATCAACCACCCCACCTGGACCATACGCGCCTCTGCCTACACCCCTGCGGGCTTCCTCTCCGCCCTTACTGGAGAACTCGCCCATGGCATCGGCACTCGCCGCACCGTCTCCCGCACCACGGCGCCCTCCCGGCAGCGCACCGCCGCGCTCCAGCCGGCCGCACCCCAGCCCCACCCGTCAGCATCCCGACGCTGACCAGCTCACGCACCGGCGTATTCCGCCAGCACCACGTCCCTGGTCCCGGAAACGGGCCAGGGACTGTCCACAACGGATAGCAGGCAAAGCCGTCCACCCGAACTTCCGCCCATTCCCCATTCGTTGACTGCCTGTCGCCAATTCCCGTAAGACAGCTGCCCCAGGGGCATGCAGCTCTTATGATGGCCCCTGGTGTATCGGCCCGTTCACGCTCTCCCTCACACGCCCCGGCAACAAGGCCAGGGCTCCACGCGAGACCACGAGAGAGGTAGGACATGCCGGAACGCCTACAGGGTCAGGCAGATCACGAAAGACAGACGGCTGGGTTAAGCCGACGGCTCGCGGACATCCTCCGCAGCCGCTGGTGCCAAGCAGCAGGAACGGCCGCCGTAACGACGGTCGTCACGGTGCTGACCAACAAGCTCGTCAGCCTCCTCTGACCCCTTCCCGGATGTTCCAATCATCCGGGAAGGGGAGGCCAGAGAATCGCGGCTGCCTGCCAAGCGCAGTGCCCATGCCTTCGGGTATGGGCACTGCCCACTGTGGGTTCCCCGCCAGGGCAGCGCGTATAACTTGACTCTTAAGGCCCTACATTGCACGGGAAAAAAGAAGTAAGCAATACCTCCTCGGCAACAGGCGGAGCCCGAGCCTGCCACCAACCTGCACCCGGCCGCCCAGGACCCCTTGGCCTAAACCCCGCGCCAGCGCCCAAAAGAATCCGCGGCAGAACCGACAGCCGTTTCACGTGACAACACCAGGATCCTCAATGCCCGGCCCGTCGCTCGGGCCCAGGTGCCGAACGTCCGCAGGACCGACCGGGAGGAACTGGCCATGGCCCCACAAGAGCAGGGCGTGGCAACACCAAGAGACCGACGGACGGCGGACGGTGAGTGCGGCACCCGCCGCACTCCACATCAACCCTGGCCGTGGCCGCGAACGAAACGGGTAGCTCCAGGCATCCGGGCTCGCTACCGTGCCCGACGTGGATTCCCGTGAGCTTGAACCGGCCCGACCTTCGGCAGACGACACTGCTCTACTGGCTGAGGATTCTCTGCTCTCAGAACGCCTGCGAGGTCTCGGCTCGGAAGGCGAGGGTGACCTGGCCTTGGGCCTGCTGCGCGACGCCCACGACATGCTCTGTCATCCCGATCGCTACCACCAGCCGTATGTGATCGCGCAGGCCACCTGCCGCACTGCGATCGAGTGCCTCATGAACCTCGGCGGCACCAACCACAAGGCACTGTTGGCGGCGCGCAACGACCTCAAGAAGGCGCTCAAGCAGATCTTCCAGCCGGACGGCGCGCGCAAGGTCACCAAGCCTCTGGATCGCCTACTCGCCGACCTGGACACACTCTCCGCGTATCCCGACGAGCTACCCGCCGACAGTGACCTGAACAAGGCGCTGGTCTCGTTGCACCGCTCCCGCACCCGCTACCGGGCCGCGCTGCCTAGCCCCGCGCCACACGCGGAGGCGCTGAGACGGGTTGTCGACGCGCTGGACGAACTGGAGCAGGTACCGGCGCACCTCACCGGGCAGCAGCCCCTCTCCGTGGCGCTGCGGGAACTCCACGCAGTTCGCGTCGCCCCAGGCTTCCGCCAGGACGCGGTCCTTGATCGGCAGTTGGCAGCGGTGGGCGCCGCGTACGCGCGCCTGTTGGACATGGAAAACGACCAAGGGTCACAGCGCATCCAGCAGGTCACTGCACTGGTCCGGGAGCTGACTGGCCGGGAGCCCGGAGCTGGTGAACTCAAGGCGTTCAAGGCATGGTCCGACTACTACCAGAGCGGTTCCAAGATCATTCATGCGGCAACCCGTACCGGGGCGTCGGATGCGGTAAAGCTGCTGCACGACGTCCTCATGGCGATCCGTGAACTTGTCTTCACCCTGCCGGACCAGGCTGCCCGCTGGGTGGCGCTCGCCGCCGTCACCTCACCCACCGCCGAACAGGTGCAGGAGGTCAACCAATTGCACCATCCGTCGGCCACGCCGTACCTGTTCAGCAGGTTCACCGGGTGGGAGTGGCTGGAGAAGCTCTCTCCCGCGCGCCTCCTGCCGGAAGCCGACCGCTGGCCGGCCGCACCGTACTTCCAGCACCTGGCCACCGAGGACCCGGCCCGCCTGACGCAGTGGCTCCAGCCGCACCTGGACGAGATCAGCGAGAACGGACTCCGGTCCGCTGCAAGGCTGATGTGGCTCTGCCGGTACCTGACCGGGCACGCCACGCCACTGGTCGCACGCATCGTCCAGCAGCAGGGGGTCGACGGCCTGCGCATCGAGGTGCTCTTCTGGGCGCTGGATGTCGACCTCCAGCAGCGCGACACGCAGTGGGTAGATCTGGTCAGACAGGTACTGGTTGCCGGCGCCGGGACGTCCCCGATCGATTCGTGGGACATCGGCAGCGGCCTGGAGCAGCTTCAGGAGACGGCCCGCGCCACCGCACCGCTGGCCGCCACGGTGGGCAACGCCTTGATCGACGTGCTGTCCGCCCATCTCGCGGTTGACAGGACCCGCGGCGATCTGCAGATCAGGGACGACCTGCGCTCTCCCGGCCTCTCGGGAAGCCGCGCGCTGACCGGTGCCTGGCTGGCCGCCGCGGCCTGCCTGGAGGTCGCACGCGCCCAGCGTGACCGGGGTGTCGACCTGGCAGCGCGAACAAGCGCATGGACTCCTGACGCCCTGGGCGGGTGGGAGCGTGACCGGTTGATGGCCGTTCATCTGCTGGACGTCGCCGACGACGAGCCCGACGACGCACAGTGGTGGGCGGCGGCCTTCAGTGTTCTCGCCCGGCTCGACGCCATGCCGGTGCCCACCGCCGACGTTGCCGCGTTCGTCCGAACGGTCGTCGAGAAGTGCGGGCCGGAACACCAGGACGATCTCGCTGCGGCCTTGCGCGACGGGTTCGGACCGGTCCCCGACGCCGCCGCCCTCCAAGCGGCACGTGCAGAGCTCGACGACCGCGACAACCGGTTCGCGCGAGTGCTCGACGCACTTGAGTCGGGGGGCGACTTCCCGGAGTGGAAGTCGCAGGTGCCCTCTGTGTGGCGGACCATCTGGGCACTGTCCGGAATGCTGCCCGCCGCCGCCCTGACGCCCTGGCAGCCCGTGGTCGATCTGCTGACCGAGTACTTCGGGCCGCCGCACACCATCAGCGAACCAGTGATCTCAGTTATTGCTCTTCCGGACGACGACGCGGAAGCCGCAGCCGAGTTCCGCACCCTGTGCGAACAGCACGGCCCTATCCACGGGGCAGCCGTGCTCGCCTCGCGGCCCCCCACACCAGGTAACTACTTCGAGCGCACCGAGTTCAGGCTGCTGGAGGAGGCGGTCTACGCCGACGCCGATGCATGGGCCGCCGACATCGGCGCCGTCGTGGAAGCGCTCGGCACGTTCGACCTGCGCACCGTCTTCCTCGGCGCAATCAGTACGGCCCGCCAGGCCGCCGGACTCACCGACCCCCAAGGCCCGCGCGCCGCAGCTGCCACCACCGCCGCCTGGCAGCTGATCACTCAGCTGCGTGGGGGCATCGGCAGCGCCGATCCCGACCTCGATGAACGGGCACGCCGCACCACCTGCCAACTCCTCAAAGACGCCTGGTCCCTCGGCATCGATCCTGGCCTCGACGAGACCGAGGCCATCACGTGGCTCGTGGCCTCCGCCCGGGAGTGGAGCCAGCCCACCCAGAAACCGGAGGATCCCTACGTCACCGCCACGGCGACGTCCGGGGGCATGGCGCTGGTTTCCCTCGTCCAGTGGGCCGTGTACCGGGCCGCGTCCGACGGCGAGCTGCCGACGGCCGCCGCCGATTTGATGACCGAGATCCTCACCGAGCGTGCCGACGACCGGGCTCTGGCCGTCATTGGCGCCGCGCTGACCCAGCTGCGCCTGTACGCCGAGCCGTGGTACACCGCCCACCAGGACACCCTCCTCGATATCACTTCCGGCAACGCCCCCGTCCGGTCGTGGCTGCTGTACCTGCAACGACTCTCCGCCCACGACTGCGCCGTGCTCGGCGACATCGACCCCGCCAAGACCACGTGCTATCTGCGCACAACCGCCCCGCAGCCGATCTTCAACCGGTTCGCGATGACGCTGCTTCACTCCCCGGAGACACTCGATCTGGCCTTCCTTGCCGATCTGTCCGACGGCAACGGCGGCCCCGAAGCCGTGTCGAAGCTACTGGGAGACATCGCCCGAGCACTCCCCGCCGACCCCAGCGAACACAGCCTGCACACACGCGGACTGGCACTCTGGGAGCAGGTCCTGGACCTTGCGGCCGGCACCCCCGGCGGCCACCTGCGCGGAGCCGGGCACTTCGCCTTCGCCGAAGGTCTCTACCACGCTCAATGGCTACACCACACACTGCGCACAGTCACAATCAACCCTGACGTGAGCTTTCCCGACCGCGTCGCGGACCGCGCCGCGCGTACCCCACACTCTCCCGACACCCGCGAGATCCTCACGAAGCTACTGCCCCTGGTCAGCAGGCCCGAAAACCGTGACGACTACCGGATGCCCGTCATCGTTCAGCACGCCCAAACCGTCCTGCATGCCTCCGAGCCCGGCAGCCAGGGCCGATCAGCACTCGGACAGGCTCTCGCGCTGCACGCCGATGACGTGGAAGCCGCCTCGGCCGACTGACTCCCGCAGTTCCCGCGCTGATCTCCGTCCATGGCAGAAGATCCGATAGAGGTTAGGCCCAGGCGTTCGCCCCTATCCTCCTTCCAGGTGATCGCTGCCCAGGAACGTGCCGGGACAGCGCCGGAGACTGCCGCGTCATCTACGATGCAACCGCGGCTCGACCACCGCTCCCCGGAGAACGATTCGGCCCTGATCTCCAGGCTCGGGTGAACCGGTCATCCACCGAACCTCCGCGCATCCCACCGGATCTCGATTCCGTACGTCCTGGGCCGAGGCGTGCAGGAGACCCATGAGCGCACTGCACCAAGACGCTGCCCTGCTCGGCGAGAGCGTCCAACAGGCCCGCCAGGCGGTCGATGCGCTACAAACCGGTGAATCCCCGATCCCGGCAGCGGCGTCATCGGCCCAACGGCTCCTTGAGGCCCGCGTGTTCGTCGCACTCCTGGAGTTCCGCAACGTCTGCACCCGCTACCCCCTGGGGGTCACCGCGGTCCACCCTGAGCCAGACGGCATCGCCCTCGGTGTGGAGAGCGAGGAACGAGCGGCTGAAATCCTCTTCAACCTCCTGCCGTCCTACGTCTCCGATCACGAAGTACACGGCGTCCCCGGCCTGCGCATCACACACCGGGACCGGACCGCGATCGAACTACAGGTCCCGGGAGAGCCGGCCCGCCTGCGGCTGACCGGGCTCCCGTCCACCGTCTGGCGCGCCGCCGAAGCACGAGCGCTCTCCCAGTGGATCGACCCGGACAGCATGCAGTTGTGCTGGCGTTCCTCGCCGCGTACCTGGACGTCGGCGGAGCAGGCGCACCGCGCTCATTGGGAAGACACCAATGACCACTACGTACAGGTGATACGGCGCGGGGCCTGGCTGGGCAGCGGTCTGCTCCGGCGCGCTGCTCTCCTCCACACCGTCGCCAACCCCTTCATGGCCGACGGCCATCGCGGCGCGGCCTTCGACGTAGCACGGTTGGTCCTGCGGTCTTCCCATGCCCGCGAGCAGGTACCGGGGCCGCACAACATCGTGGCGGCCCTGGTGGACCCCGTATGCGGTCTACCGCTCCTCCTCAAGAGGTTCCGCGGAGACACCGACGAGAACTTCGGCCGCGACCAGCAGTTCGTCCTCCAAGACGCCGACAAGACGGCCGTACTCGACCTCCGGGCCACGGTGGAGCGACCTCCCTCCAGCCTTGCGCCCGAACTCTGGCAAGCCATCGTCCGCCGCATGCCCCGCGCGGGATTCACCAGTGGCCTGTCCCCAAGCGTCCTCGCCGGCTTCTGCGGCCTGGGAGCACCCTAGGGATCAGCAGTCGCCAGTCACCCCGCCGGCTTCGCCGGTCCACGGAGCGGAGCCGCACTGGCTGACCGCGTGAACCAGTCAGCTGCCTTGCTCCGCCCCCGTTTGAGCCGACCGGCCGTAATCCTTTCGGGGCGGCATTCCTTCATCTCGCACTCCGAGGTTGCATGAGCAGAGGCCGGTACGGTTCCGTTCTTCCTACCTGGCTGTGCGAGGCGGCCAGTTCCGGGTGCCACGAACCGACCCTGACGCCGACGGACAACACCTCCTCGCGTATTGCCCGCACACAGCCTTAGATTCTGATCTTCACGCGCCTTCTGCCGGGTCGGGGCGGAAAATAAGGAGAGCGTGATGCTCATCGAGCAGTACATCGTCGATGTCCGACGCCAGCTCACTGGCGAGTCCCTGGCAGCAACACGGCGCCGCCTGGGCGAACTTCGGGACTGGTCCGAGCCGCTGCCTGTCGCCACGGCCGACGACCAGGCACGGCTGGAATCCCACCTGCAAGCCCTCGGCGAGGGACAAGGCCGCCGACACTTGGGTATCAGTGAAGTCGCCCCCTACGCCGACCACGTGGTGCTACGCCTGGAGTCGGCTCAGCCTCTCGCCTTGCTGCTGCCTCTGCTTCCCTACCGGGACAGGCGCAGGTCCCGGCACGGCGTCCTGGACCTGCGGGCCTTCGCCGGTCGCCGGGGTATCGAGCTGCTCCTGGGCAGGACTGGCGCCGGACGCGTGACCCTTCTGGGCCCTCAGGGCTGTGATCTCGCCGCCGCACTGGAGGCGCACCGCGAAGCGGTGGAGGGCCGGCAGCACGTCCCGTTGTGGACCAAAGACACCCCGCACGATCCAATGCCTCGGCCCTGGCGCCCCAGCCGCACCACGCAAACGAGGAGCAAGGCGGCCAAGCCCGTGGACCCGCATGCCGTGCGACCCGGCCTGGCCAGTGCGCTGCTGCGCCGCCTGTTTGTGTGGGAGTCGATGGCCGCCGGCAGCAAGGTGACGTTCACCAGCGAGCCGCATGAGTCGGGCCTGAGGTGGACGGTGCGGCGATGCCTGACGCAGCACGCCCGTCTGCACGATGGCAACGTAGCCACGGCACTCGCCGAGTCGGTAGCTGGGCCGGGGCTGACAGCGGACCTCGACGGACACCTCTGCAGCCAGCGGCAATGCGTCCAGACCTTCGACTCGGGCCGCCTGACAGTCGAAACGGTGTACAGCGAGGACGCCCGCCCCGCTCGGCGCCCGGGCCGCGCCCGCGCTCACGTCCTTGCGACGTTCCTCAGCGAACGCTCCCCCTCAGCAGACGCAGGCTGTGAGGGCCGCACCGGGCACGTCCTCCAGCTGATCGATCCCTGGGGAGACGGCCCGCTGGACACCGCCGAGCAGCTCGCCGCTGCGTGGGCTCACCAGGGCCTCAACACGCTGGTACTCAGGGCGGACAGCAGCCGGAGCCAGGACGGAAGCGCGACAGCCGCGTGGCAACGCGCACGATTGACCGGCGGTGCCGGCGCCATGTTCAAAGGCAAGACCAACTACGTGCACGGCGACCTCGAAGCAGACATCACCCGGGCACGCGCGGCATTCGACCACATCATCATGGTCAAATGCCATTGGGTGGACCTGCCCCTGCTGGCATTCTCCCCTCTGGCCGATGACCACCTCATCGTCACCGACGGACACTTTCCGAGAACAACCAAAAGCACCACGGTGCACGCCGGGGAACTTCAGCGCCGCACCATCGCACTTACTCCTGCTGAGTCCGCAGTCGCCTGGCTTCACCAACGCCTGGCGAGAGTCCCCTTCGCCGATGTCCCCATGACCGGCCTGCTCCTTCGGTGCGCACACGATCAGCACGACCCGGATTCTTTCGACGCCACGGTGGACATGGAACTGGCTCGCCACGGGATGCCGGTGCTGGGCAGGCTCCCACAGCCACCTCGCCGCGGTCCGCACCGAACCGTGCTGGACCATCTCCCCGACGAGCAGCGAGCGTTCGTGATCCAGCAGAGCGCCCGAATCCGCAAGGGCCTTGGACCCGCACGCGCGGACACAACGGTGTTCCTCGCAGCCCTGCGTGAGTACGCCGAGCTCTGAGAGGGCGGCAATATGGCGGTGGATCCCCGGTTACCGAAACCGGGGATCCACCGAATACTTATAGCTCCACCGCCACTCCCTGACCGCCACGTCGAAAGGCAGCATCACGACCAACCACAACTTCATCTGGGAAGCCCACATGGCCATGGGGGCCATTGCTCTTTCACGCCGCGGCGTAGCTCAGCCGGAACAGGTCCTGGGCGCGCTCCAGGTCCCGCTCGGTGCGCAGCTGCACCTCCAGGTCGCCCGTGCCATGGTGGCCGAGCCCTGTCACGTCCCGGGTAAAGCCGGGCGCCAGATCCACTGCCATCGGATCCGCCTTCAGGTAGACCAGCACCTTGGTCTGCTGGGGCGGGATGAGGCATGCGAAGTTCCGCAGCCGCTGATAGGCCCGGTACTGCTTACGCTGCACCCGGGTGACGCCGTTCCCGAGGCCGACGAGGACCTCGTCGACCGCGGCAGCCAGCTCGGCCATCGCACCGCCCTGGTGCCGAACCGGCGACGCCCCGGTCACGCGGCGGCGTACCCGCTTGGTCTCAGCCGAGTGCCCCGTGACCGAGGCCACCGTCTCAAGGCCGAAGTGGTCGCTGCCGAAGTACCGGTAGCGCACCAGGTCGATCGAGCGCCGGTGCTCACGTACGGCGTGCACGTCGTAGCGCGTGAAGTCGCCGGCCACACAGATCAGCCGCGGTGCGCTCCACAGGATCTGGGACGCGGCCGTCACCCCGAACCGGTCGCGGACCAGACTCCGAAAGGCGTCCTTGTGGCTCATCAGCCAGGCCATATAAAAGAGGCCCTGATTGATGACACCGGCATCCGTGCCGCGCTTGTACTCGACGATCACGGGTGCGAAATTCTTGTCGACCCCCAGCGAGTCGATGCGCCCACCATCGACACAGTTGATGACGTACTCGCTCGCCAGGAACCGCACGCCCAGCATCGTCTCCATGTGCGCCTCGATGAGGTCCTGCACATCCGCCTCGACGTCAGCAAGACGCGGCATTACCTCCGTCACGCCGATATTCGTCGTGTGGAACAGCTTCAGGCCCGACACCTTCCCCTCCTCGGCTCGAAGATCGAGAACACCGGCGAGGGGCACGTTTGTTTCCGCGATCACCTTCGAGCGCGTGAAGATGGTGTGAGAGGCTGCGTCCGGGCCACTGGGATGCACTGGCGTCCCACCAGTCCCATGGGTGGCCTAATCCCACATACATCCCACAAAACGACTGACGGGATGGGCTGTCCGGAGGCGAACGACTTCTCGATGTCGGCTGACATCGCGGTGCGTACGACGCCAGGGTGGACGAACAAGCGACCGTCCCCACACCGACCTTCACACTCCGAGCTGAGAGGAACTCCTCCTGGTCTCCCACACCGCCACCGAGCAGGAGATCCACGCGGCGTTCCAGTGACAGCCGTGGAACCCCCGGGCTGAGCCACCGGTTTCCAGGAAGGCCCGGCGCGGCGGGAAACACCGGCGGCGAACGCGTGCCCGGCGGCCCACCGCCGGCGGACCGCGTCCTCGTGCTCGCTCTGCTCCGCCGCCAGATCGGCCCGTGCAAGGCCGTCGCGCAGCCGCAGGGCAGTGCCGCCGCAGCGCACGGCCGCGGGCCTTCACTTCCTCCTGTCATGACGCACGGATCGTCAGGGCATCGTGCTGCTCCCCGCCGAGAACGACCTTGAGCGCACCGGTGTCGCCGGCCCGTGAGAAGACGTCGTACGCCTCTTCCATACGGTCCTGCGGGAAAGTATGGGTGACCATGGACGCCGCAGTCAGACGACCGGCGGCCAGCATGCGCAGCAGCATGGGAGTGGAGTGCGTGTCGACCAGGCCGGTGGTGATCGTCACGTTCTTGATCCACAGGTCTTCGAGGTGCAGTGTCGCGGGCTTGCCGTGCACGCCGATGTTGGCCACATGCCCGCCGGGCCGCACCATGCGCGTGCACGTCTCGAAACTTTCCGGCACCCCGACCGCTTCGATGACCACGTCGGCTCCGAGTCCTTCGGTGAGGTCGGCGACCAGCTGCTCGGCTTCTTCGCCCGCGGCGGCCACGGCATCGGCACCTAGGCGCTTCGCGGCCTCCAGCCGGGACGGCGCGAGGTCCACGGCAATGATCTTCTCGGGCGTGTACAGCCGGGCGGTGGCAATCGCGGCGAGCCCGATGGGTCCCGCTCCGACCACGGCGACGGTGTCTCCGGGCCGTACACGTCCGTTCTGCACACCCACCTCGTAGGCGGTGGGGAAGATGTCGGCCAGCAGGACGGCGTCCTTGCTGTCCACCGCACCGGGAAGCGGGTACACGGACAGATCAGCGTGCGGCACGCGGACGTACTCGGCCTGGGTGCCGTTGATCAGATGGCCGAGGATCCAGCCTCCGCCGCCGCGGCACTGTCCGTATGCCCCCTCCCGGCAGAAACGGCAGCGGCCGCACGCCGTGATGCACGAGACCAGGACGCGGTCTCCGGGGCGGACACTGCGCACGTCACTGCCCACCTCGACGACCTCGCCGACGGCTTCATGCCCGAGCACCGTGCCGGGGCGTACCTCCGGCACATCGCCCTTGAGGATGTGCAGGTCGGTCCCGCAGATGGTCACGGCGTCGACCCGGACGATCGCGTCGGTGGCCTCCTGGAGGCCGGGGTCCTCGGTCTCCTCCCAGGCGGACTCGCCGGAGCCGTGGAACACGAGTGCTTTCATGACGATCCCTTCCTGCACCTTCCGGGTGCTGGTCGCGGGGTGCAACAGCGACCGGGGCCCGCACGCGCGGACACCCGTTGCCCCTGGGAACCACCGGCGTCGTTGATGGCGGGACGCCGCTGCGGCCGCCTTCGAACGGAGTGACCTCGTCTTTCCAGCCTGCCTCTGACGGCCGCCGTCCGCAGGGGCAGACGGGTCCACATCGCCTGAGCGGACGGGGCCCTTCGGACCGAGCGACCCACCGCACCGTGCACTACGGCAGCTTCGTCGTGCTCGGTTATGGCGGCCCCGGCTACCGCTTGCGCAGTGGGGCTAAACCTCCCAAGGCTGGACGTGAGGGGTGCACCGGACGGCCCGAGGATGCCGTCAGGTCGGCCCCAGCCGCCGCTCGTTCCCGGTTGTCACCTTCCTGCCGGGGGCGACGAGGAGGTGCGGGTCCCATGCGCAAGGCAAAGGGAACGAGGCAGAGGTGGTGGCGTTGGCGGCGCAATCCGTTGCGCCGCCACGCGGACATCGTCGAAGCCTGGATCGTCCTGGCCGTCTGGACGGTCATCGTGCTGGGCGGCACTCTCGTCGGCCTGGTGACGGCCCACGCGGCCGATGAGTCCTTCGCGCAACTGCGGCGCGAGCGCCACTCGGTTCCAGCCGTCCTCGTGGAAGGCACGGCCGAAGCGGTACCGACGGCGAAAGGTGCGGCATCCGAGCGGGTCCGGGCACAAGTCCGATGGACGGCGTCGGACGGTTCCATTCGTACAGGCCGGACCCTGGTCGACTCCGGGCATCGGGCCGGATCGAAGGTCGTAATCTGGCTGAACAGCCGCGGGCAGCTCACCACAGAGCCGCCGACCGCGGGCGCGGCGGCCTTCGAAGCGGCCCTGTTCGGCACCGGGGCCGCGCTCACCTTCGGTGGCCTGACATACGCCGCCGGACGCCTCGCGCAGTGGCGGCTCGACCAGGTGCGTTGCGAACAATGGGGCCGTGAGTGGGACCAGGCCGGACCGCAGTGGGGGCGTAAGGCCACATGATGCGGATATGGGCGCGGCTGCTGCGGACCGACCACCCCGGGTGAGCCCAGTGCGGCCCTGCTCGACACCGTCGCCCCGTCTCCGCGCAGGCGTACCGCGAGCTGGCGGCTGCGTATGCCGACAGGCCACCGCAATGGACCCACCTGCCCTCGCGGGGTAGGGCGGAAGCAGCCAGGCTGGTCATATGAGCCCGCCCGGCGACGCACACGCCGGGGGGAGGGAGCTGATCACCATGACGACGCCGGTGGGATTTCACGACCGCCCGGTCCGGGTGAACGCGCACATCGACTCGCCACTGTCCCGATGGCTGTGGCTCGTGAAGTGGATCCTCGCCATTCCGCACTACGTGGTGCTGTTCTTCCTCTGGATCGCTTTCACCGTGGTGACCGTGATCGCGTTCTTCGCCATCCTGTTCACCGAGCGCTATCCCCGCGCCCTGTTCGACTTCAACCTAGGAGTATTGCGCTGGAGTTGGCGGGTCTCGTACTACTCGTACGACGCCCTGGGCACCGACCGGTACCCCCCGTTCAGCCTGGGCGAGGAACCGGACTACCCGGCACGGCTGGACATCGCCTACCCGGAGCGGCTCTCCCGCGGCCTGGTGCTGGTGAAGTGGTGGCTCCTGGCCATCCCGCACTACATGGTCATCGGCTTCTTCCTCGGCGGTGCCCACCTCGGCTGGTGGTCCGGTGGCCTGATCGCCCTGCTGACCGTCATCGCGGCCGTGATCCTGGCCTTCACCGAGAAGTACCCGAAAGATCTCTTCGACCTGATCATCGGCCTCAACCGATGGGTCCTGCGAGTCACCGCGTACGCCGCTCTGATGACGGACAAGTACCCACCGTTCCGCCTGGACCTGGGCGGCTCGGAGACGGCCACTCCGGAAGAGCGGGCGTAATCGCCGCGCCAGTGGCCGCACTCCCCGATCGTGCACGGGCTGGGCACCCCGATGTTCGGACGGCGCCCGCACCGTCTCCAAACCACCGCCCTTCGGCGCCGGACGCTAGAGAGTCCTGGACGGTACCCACGAGTCCAGACAGTGACCAGGGCCAAGGCGCTCGGCACCGGGTTCGTATTTTTTTCCTCCAGTCCCTCGTCATCAGGCGAGGGACTGGAGGCCGGCGACTGCCAGATGTCCGATTCAGGTCCTGGGCAACTCCTTCACCAGTTCGCTGCCGATGCGCGCTGCCCACGCCTCTATCTGATCGAAGTCGCGGAAGTCCCCGCCCTTCCCGGAGGAGACGATCTTCCGGGCGATGAATCCCTTCGCTCCCTCTTCGAGGCAACCGCCGAACGTGACGTGTTCCTGGACGTCGAGGCGGATCATGGCGCGGCGTACGCCGGGAACAGGTGGGATGTCGCGTTCCGAGGCCGAAGCGTCGAGCGGACCGCTGCTGAAGAACCACAGCGGACGCCGGGACAGTTCGCGGGCGTGCCGCCGGACGAAGCGGCGCGCGTCTTTGTGCCATCGTCCCGCGTACAGGCCGCCGCCGACCACCACGGCGTCGTACGATCCCAAGTTCGTCACGGACCGGGCGGGCATCGCCTCGACCGTCGCTCCCTCCTTACGCAGGACATCGGCGATGGCCTCCGCGATCTGCGCGGTCGACCCGTTCGTCGTCCCGTAGGCGATCAGCACCTTGTTCAGCATGACGGTCCGCCTCCTCTCGTAGCCTTCGTAGTCATTCCTCATGCAAGCTTGTCGACCACCGCTTCATGTGCGTTCCTCCTCAGCGCAGTCGACGCAGATAGGGGTCCTGGGCCCGACGCGGCAGCAGGCGTACACGTGCGTCGAGCACGGTGACCTCGCCGGGTGTCGCCAGGACGGGGTTGAAGTCGGCTTCGACGAGCTGCGGCAGGTCGCTCGCCATCCGCGACAGGCGCAGGAGCAGCTGTTCGAGCCCTTCGAGGTCGACCGGTCGGCCGCCGTGCGTGCCGAACAGCAGCGGAGCGCAGCGCGGTGCGGTGATCAGGTCGTGCACATCGTGGTCGGTCAGCGGCGCGAGCCGTGCGGCATGGTCAGCGAGGACCTCGGTCGCGGTGCCGCCGAGCCCGAAGAGGACGAGCGGGCCGAAGACTTGGTCCTGCACGACGCCCGCGAACAGTTCGGTGCCGCGCGCGGCGAGCGGCTGGACCACCACTCCGGTCATGAGCCCGGCGAATCGGGTCTCGAAGTCCCGGAAGGCGGCCCGCACTTGGGTGTCGCCCTGGAGATCGAGATGAACGGCGCGCTGTTCACTCTTGTGGAGCAGGCCCGGCCAGTGTGCCTTCAGGACCACCCGGCCATCGGCACCGCGCAGCCGCTCGGCGGCGATGGCGGCGTCGTCCTCGGTCTCGGCCCAGGCCCAGGGCAGTTGCGGGATGCTGTAGCAGGCGAGCTGTTCGGCGCAGGTGCGCGGGTCGAGCCAGCCGCCGTCCGCGTGCGCGGTCAGGTACGCCTCGGCGACCGCGTGCGCGCGGGCCGTATCGACCTGGACCAGTGTCGGGATCGTCCCCTCCGGGCGGCTCAGCCACGCCGAACGGCGGGTCGCGTGCGCCAACGCTCTTGCCGCCGATCCGGGTTCGGCGTACGAGGGGATGGTGCCGCCGTCCGTGGCGGGCAGCAGCCTGACGGGCAGGTCCTGTTCGAGCCGTACCGCGACGACCGGCCGTGCCTGGGGCCCGGGAGCGTCGGTGAGGGCCCGGATCAGGTCGTCACCGGTCGCCTCGGCGACTGCGGTGGGAACAAGGGCCAGGAGTACGGCATCGATGCCCGGATGCCGCCTGATCCGGTCCACGCACTCCCTGAGCTGCTCCTCCGTAACGGCGGCGGTGGCATCCAAGGGGTTGCCGACGGCGGCTCCGTCGGGCAACACGTCAAGCAAGGTGTCCATAGTCTCGGGGGTGAGAGGCGGCAGGTCGAGCCCGGCCTCGGCGCAGGCGTCGGCGGCCAGGACGCCCGCGCCGCCCGCATTGGTGACGATCGCGACTCGGCTTCCTGCCGGGAGTGGCTGGGAGTGCATCAGAGCCGCCGTTTCGAGGAGTTCGCCCACCGACCGAGTGGCAGTGATGCCGGCCTGGGTGAACAGGGCCTGGCGCGTCATGGTCCGCGTGGCGGCGGCCGCGGTGTGGGAGGCGGCGGCACGCCGGCCCGCGTCGGTGCGGCCGGCATCGACGGTCAGCACCGGCATCCGGCGGGTCACGCGCCGGGCAGTGCGGGAGAACGCCCGCGGGTTGCCGAACGATTCCAGGTGCAGCAGGGCGAGGTCGGTACGGCCGTCGCTCTCCCACCACTGGAGCATGTCGTTGCCGCTGACGTCGTACTTGT
>NZ_JAVFVX010000081.1:0-13569 GCF_033441795.1 Streptomyces sp. ADMS
CCGTATCCGATTTCCTCGGCGCTTTCCAGGTTTCCGCTTTCGCGTTTCCCTTTCCGGCGACTCCGACTTTATCAGAAGTTCTGAGTCGGAATTTCCGTCCCGCTCGGGCTGGTCCCTGGCGCGCAGTTGCACCGGGTTCCCTCGCTGGCGGAGCCGTAAACGTACTGGAGCGGGGCTCCTCGATGCAAATCGAGGAGCCCCGCTCCGGGTTCTCGCATACGAGGGCCTGCTCAGGCACCCTCCGTGAGCCGTCAGACCTCCACGACGACCGGGAGGATCATCGGGCGCCGGCGGTAGGTGTCCGACACCCATTTGCCCAGCGTGCGGCGAATGAGCTGCTGCATCTGGTGAGGCTCCACGACCCCGTCCTGCGCCGAGCGCTCCAGTACTTCGGTGATCCTCGGGATGACGTCGGCGAAGGCGGAATCGTCGATGCCCGAGCCGCGGGCCTGGATGTGGGGGCCGCCCGTGATCTTGCCCGTCGACGAGTCCATCACCAAGAAGACCGAGATGATTCCCTCGTCACCAAGGATCCTGCGGTCCTTCAGGGCGGGTTCGCCGACATCGCCGACCGAGAGGCCGTCGACGTACACATACCCGGCCTGTACCTTGCCCGAGATCCTCGCCTTGCCCTCGATCAGGTCGACGACCACGCCGTCCTCGGCGATGACGATCCGGTCGTGGGGGACGCCTGTCATGGCGCCCAGCTCGGCGTTGGCCCTCAGGTGCCGCCATTCACCATGGACCGGCATCAGGTTGCGCGGCTTGCAGATGTTGTAGAAGTACAGGAGCTCGCCGGCCGAAGCGTGGCCGGAGACGTGCACCTTGGCGTTGCCCTTGTGGACGACCTTCGCGCCCCAGCGGGTCAGACCGTTGATCACGCGGTACACCGCGTTCTCGTTGCCGGGGATCAGCGACGAGGCCAGGATCACCGTGTCGCCCTGGACGATCCGGATCTGGTGGTCCCTGTTGGCCATACGGGACAGCGCCGCCATCGGTTCGCCCTGCGAGCCCGTACAGACCAGGACGATCTCGTGGTCGGGGAGGTCGTCGAGGGTCTTGACGTCCACCACCAGGCCCGGCGGGACCTTCAGATAGCCCAGGTCCCGGGCGATGCCCATGTTGCGGACCATCGAGCGGCCGACGAAGGCGACCCGGCGGCCGTACTCGTGCGCCGCGTCGAGGATCTGCTGGATGCGGTGGATGTGGCTGGCGAAGCTGGCCACGATGATGCGCTTGCTGGCACCCGCGAAGACCTGGCGCAGCACGTTCGAGATGTCACGCTCGGGGGCGACGAAACCCGGGACCTCGGCATTCGTCGAGTCTGAGAGGAGAAGGTCGATGCCCTCTTCGCTCAGCCGCGCGAAAGCGTGCAGGTCCGTGAGACGGCCGTCCAGCGGAAGCTGGTCCATCTTGAAGTCGCCTGTGTGGACCACCAGGCCCGCGGGAGTGCGGATGGCGACCGCGAGGGCGTCCGGAATGGAGTGGTTGACCGCGATGAACTCGCAGTCGAAGGCACCGATGCGTTCTCGGTTCCCCTCCGTCACCTCAAGGGTGTAGGGGCGGATACGGTGCTCCTGGAGCTTCGCCTCGATGAAGGCGAGGGTCAGCTTGGAGCCGATCAGCGGGATGTCCGGCTTCTCCCGCAGGAGGTAGGGGACGGCGCCGATGTGGTCCTCGTGGCCGTGCGTGAGGACGATGCCCTCGATGTCGTCGAGGCGGTCCCTGATGGACGTGAAGTCCGGCAGGATCAGGTCGATTCCGGGCTGCTCCTCCTCGGGGAAGAGAACGCCGCAGTCGACGATCAGCAGGCGACCGCCGTACTCGAAGACGGTCATGTTGCGGCCGATCTCGCCGAGGCCGCCCAACGGGGTGACCCGCAGGCCGCCCTCCGGGAGCTTCGGCGGGGCGCCGAGTTCAGGATGCGGATGACTCAAAAGACTCTCCTCACCACGCACGCCACGTACCGGCAAGGCACGTGGCGTGCGTGACGTTCGTGCAAAAGCAGTTGTTGGATATGGGCTGCGGACACAGATGTCCCGCGTATTCAGTTGTGAAGTCTGGTGTCAGAGCTGTACCCCGCCGGCGGCAAGATCGATCTTGAGCTGGGCGATCTCGTCGGCAGACAGCTCGACCATGGGAGCGCGCAGCGGTCCGGCAGGCAGACCCTGGAGCGTGAGCGCGGCCTTGGTGGTCATGACGCCCTGGGTGCGGAACATGCCGGTGAAGACCGGTAGCAGCTTCTGGTGGATCTCGGTGGCCTTCTGGACCTCACCGGAGACGTACGCCTCTACGAGGGTGCGCAACTCGGGCGTGACGACATGGCCGACGACCGAGACGAAGCCGACCGCGCCCACGGAGAGCAGCGGCAGGTTCAGCATGTCGTCGCCGGAGTACCAGGCGAGGCCGGAGCGGGCGATGGCCCAGCTGGCCCGGCCGAGGTCGCCCTTGGCGTCCTTGTTGGCGACGATCCGGGGGTGCTCGGCGAGCCGGACGATCGTCTCGGTGCTGATCGGGACACCGCTGCGACCGGGAATGTCGTACAGCATGACCGGGAGCTCGGTGGCGTCGGCGATGGCCGCGAAGTGCCGGTACAGGCCCTCCTGCGGGGGCTTGTTGTAGTACGGCGTCACCGTCAGGAGGCCGTGTGCGCCCGTCTTCTCCGCCGCGCGGGACAGCTCGATGCTGTGGTGTGTGTCGTTCGTGCCGACGCCAGCGATGATGTGCGCCCGCTCACCGACCGCCTCCAGTACGGCTCGCACCAGGTCCGATTTCTCCGCGTCACTGGTGGTCGGGGACTCGCCGGTGGTGCCGTTGATGACCAGGCCGTCGTTGCCTGCGTCCACCAGGTGGGTGGCGAGCCGCTGTGCGCCTTCGAGGTCGAGCGCGCCGTCCGCCGTGAACGGCGTGACCATGGCGGTGAGGACCCGCCCGAAGGGGGTCTGCGGAGTGGAGGTCGGAGCCATGGGTACCACGCTACTCGCTGCTCAGGGCGCGGTCTGCCCTAGGGGTGCGGGAAAAGTCAGGACAAAGATGGAACCCGGCACTGCCTGCTCGGGGGTTCAAGCAGTGCCGGGTCCGTTTGATCAGGCTAGATGAACCTCTCTAAATACCGCAATACGGACACTTCGTGAGGCTGATCCGTACATGTGTGCCCGGCTGTGCCCGGCGGTAGGACACGCCGCGGCGTGTGCCTTACGGCGCCACTCTGCCGTTCGCGTTGAAGGCCGCGTGGGTCAGCGGCATGAGCCTGGCCCACTCCGCCTCCATCTTCTCGCCGACCATCTCGATCTCGCGCTGCGGGAACGACGGCACCTTCGCCAGCTCGTGCTGCGTACGCAGGCCGAGGAAGTGCATCAGGGAGCGTGCGTTGCAGGTGGCGTACATCGACGAGAACAGGCCGACAGGGAGGACCGCGCGGGCGACCTCACGGGCGACACCCTCGGCGAGCAGCTTCTGGTACGCGGCGTAGGCCTGCTCGTAGGACTTGTTCAGAACGCTGTTGACCGTCTCGTACTGCGCCGGAGTCCCCTCGACGAACACGTACTTGCCGGGGCGTCCTTCCTGGACCAGCTTGCGCGACTCACCGGGGACGTAGAAGACGGGTTCGAGCTCCCTGTAACGGCCCGATTCCTCGTTGTACGACCAGCCCACGCGGTGCCGCATGAACTCGCGGAAGACAAAGATCGGGGCGCTGATGAAGAAGGTCATCGAGTTGTGCTCGAAAGGGCTGCCGTGCCGGTCGCGCATCAGGTAGTTGATCAGCCCCTTGGAACGCTCGGGGTCCTTCTGCATCTCGTCGAGGGACTGCTCACCCGCCGTGGAGACACGCGCCGCGAACAGGACGTCCGAGTCCGACGCACTGGATTTCACCAGTTCCACGGTGACTTCGCTGCGCAACAAGAAGGGTTTGGGGTCGTCGGCGGGGCTCACGGAGGGTCCTTCCCATCTCAGCTGTGGTGCGGCCCCACTCTACGGGGGCCCCAATACGGGTCGGACGACGCCTTGCGCGATGAACTTGGTGAAACTGGGCACCTCCTGGGGCGTTCGTGCGTCTGTATTGGTGAGGGTGATCCGTTCGAGTCGCCCGGTTCCCACGAGTCTTCCAAGGAGAAGCGAGTCCCATGTTCCGTCGGCGCGAGCTCGTTCCGTTCGCCTTCATCGCCGAAGCCGACAAGTTCCGCAGCAATGTCGCTCCCCCACCCCGTGAGCGCGCGTCCGCCGGTGACATAGCCGGGCGTTGGCTTCTGGGGCTCACCATCGTCGCCGGGCTCGTGGGCTCTCTGGTCCTCGGCATGCCCGCGCTGTCGGTCGACCGGTCCGCCGGGCATACGCAGCAGTCCGAGGCGGCCGACAGCCGCTGAGGCCCCTCATGCTGCGGCCGAATGGCGTGGTCCGACCCTTCACGTACCCCCAAGGCTGGTGAGTGGGCAGCCGGCTGGATAGCCTCACCGGGCACAGCCCGCGCATGGAATTGAGTGAGGACCAGCCGTGCCCCTGCCCTTCCTGACGGCCGACCACGTCTCCGACGAGGCCGCGGCCGGTCTCGCGCTACCGTTCGACGACCGCGACCGCTGGCGGCGTCCGTACCGGCCCGGCCCCTGGCGGGTGGGCCTGGCCGCGCTCCTGCTGCTGCTCGCCTCGTACGTGCTGTTCGCGGCGGTCATCATCGCGGCCACCGGTGAGTTGTCCGGCGGTGGCGTGTGTCTCGGCGTCGCGCTGGCCATCATCGCGGTGGCCCTGCGGCTGCTGCGCATGGGCGTGTGGGTGAGTGCGCACGGGCTGCGCCGGGTGGGCTTCCTCGGTACGCGGACGACACGCTGGGAGAAGGTCGTCGCCGTACGGACGGTGCAGCAGCCGGTGCGCTGGCTGGGGCTGCCTCGCACCGTGCAGGGGCAGGCGTTGGTCCTCGTACGGCGGGATCGGGCCGCGGACGGCCTGGCGCCGCTGCTGACCACGCACAACGCCGACTTCCTGGGGCGTATGGAGGCGTTCGACCGGGCGGCGGACAGCGTCGAGGCGTGGGCTGCGGAGTTCGGGCGGGGCTGAGCGCTCGGCCGGAGGTTCTGGGGGCGCTGCCGAACCGCATGGGACTTCGGCGGACCCACCTGGGAACCGCGGCAGTGAACCGAGCAGAACGGTGAGAGGGGGCCGGACCGCAGTTGCGCTGCCAACCGCAGGTGCGGCCCCCTCTCACCGTTCCGGGAGGGGATTGTCAGGCCGTCCGGGCCTGTGACTTGCCGTCGTGCAGGGCGATCGCGCGCTGCATGGCCCTGCGGGCTCGGGGGGTGTCTCGGGCATCGTGGTAGGCGACAGCGAGACGGAACCAGTTGCGCCAGTCGTCGGGGGCCGACTCCGTCTCGGCCTTGCGCCGGACAAAGACCTCGTCGGCCGAGTCGCGCTCGACCCGGCCGCTCGGGGTGCGCCTCAACTCGTCGGCGGGCAGACCGCCCTCGGCGTCGAGTTCGGCGGCCAGGCGGTTGGCGTTGCGGACGAACTGCGTGTTCTTCCAGAGGAACCACACACCGATCACCGGCAGGATCAGGACCGCCACGCCGAAGGTGACGGTCAGGAGCGTGCCGGTCTGTATGAGCATGATCCCGCGGCTGCCGACCAGGACGAAGTAGAAGACCAGGACGGCGGCCGTGAGGGCATAGGAGAGCTTTGCGCGCATGACGTCTCTCAGCCGAGGTCGAGGAAGTGTTCCAGGCCGAAAGTAAGGCCCGGGGTGTCCACGACGCGGCGCACGCCGAGCAGGATGCCCGGCATGAAGCTGCTGTGGTGGAGCGAGTCGTGGCGGACGGTCAGTGTCTCGCCCTCGCCGCCCAGCAGAACCTCCTGGTGGGCCAGGAGGCCGCGCAGGCGCACGGAGTGGACGGGCACCCCGTCGACGTCCGCGCCCCGGGCGCCGTCCAGCGCCGTCACCGTGGCATCCGGTGCCGGGGGCGAGCCCGCCTTTGCCCGGGCCTCGGCGATCAGCTGCGCCGTACGCGCGGCGGTGCCGCTGGGCGCGTCCACCTTGTTCGGGTGGTGCAGTTCGATGATCTCGACCGACTCGAAGTAAGGCGCCGCGATCTGCGCGAACTTCATGGTCAGTACGGCCCCGATGGAGAAGTTGGGCGCGATGAGTACGCCGGTCTCCGGGGACTGGGCCAGCCAGCCGGTGAGCTGCGCGAGGCGTTCGTCGGTCCAGCCTGTGGTGCCGACGACCGCGTGGATGCCGTGGCGCACGCAGAAGTCGAGGTTGCCCATCACCGAGGCCGGGGTGGTCAGTTCGACCGCGACCTGGGCGTCGGTGTCGGCGAGGGTCTCCAGTTTGTCGCCCCGTCTGAGGGCGGCGACCAGTTCCATGTCCTCGGCGGCCTCGACCGCCCGTACCGCCTCGGATCCGATACGGCCGTTGGCGCCGAGGACCGCCACGCGCAGCTTGCTCATGTTCTTGCTTCCTTACCGGATGGGCACGGGGTTCGGGCGGGTGCGGCTGTCAGGAGACGGCCTCGTGCAGGCGCGCCGCCTGCTTGTCCTTGAGCGGGCCGATGACCGCCAGCGACGGGCGCTGTCCCAGGATCTCGCGGGCGACCTCACGGACCGCGTCCGGGGTGACCTCTGCGATCCGGGCCAGCATGTCGTCGACGGACATCTGGTCGCCCCAGCACAGTTCGCTCTTGCCGATACGGTTCATCAGCGCGCCCGTGTCCTCAAGGCCGAGGACCGTCGAGCCACGCAACTGGCCGATGGCACGGCCGATCTCCTCGTCGGAGAGACCGTGCTCGGCGACGTGGTCGAGTTCGTCGCGGCAGATCTTCAGCACGTCGTGGACCTGCGAGGGCCGGCAGCCCGCGTACACGCCGAAGAGGCCGCAGTCGGCGAACCCCGACGTGTACGAGTACACGCTGTACGCCAGTCCGCGCTTCTCCCGGACCTCCTGGAAGAGGCGGGACGACATACCGCCGCCCAGGGCCGTGTTCAGCACGCCCAGTGCCCAGCGGCGCTCGTCCGTCCGGGCCAGGCCCGGCATGCCGAGGACGACATGGGCCTGCTCGGTCTTGCGGCCGAGCAGTTCGACGCGGCCGGCCGTACGGATGTTGCGACGGCCGTCGCGCGGGGCGATGGGCGCGGCGTCGGGCTGTTTGAGGGCGCCCGCCTTCTCGAAGGCCGCGCGGACCTGGCGTACGACCTTGTTGTGGTCGATGTTGCCGGCCGCCGCCACGACGAGGTGGGTCGGGTCGTAGTGCTTCTTGTAGAAGCGGCGGATGCGGTCCGCGGTGAGGGCGTTGACCGTGTCGACCGTGCCGAGGACCGGGCGGCCGAGGGGGGTGTCGCCGAGCATGGTGTGCGCGAACAGGTCGTGCACACAGTCGCCCGGGTCGTCCTCCGTCATCGCGATCTCTTCGAGGATGGCGCCGCGTTCGACGTTGACGTCCTCTTCGAGGATCAGGGAGTTCGTGAGCATGTCGCAGACGACGTCGATGGCGAGCGGGAGGTCGGTGTCGAGCACGCGCGCGTAGTAGCACGTGTACTCCTTCGCCGTGAACGCGTTCATCTCTCCGCCGACCGCGTCGATCGCGGAGGAGATGTCCAGCGCCGACCTGCGCGTCGTGCCCTTGAAGAGCAGGTGCTCCAGATAGTGCGTGGCGCCGTTCAGGGTCGGCGTCTCGTCGCGGGAGCCGACGTGGGCCCAGATGCCGAAGGTCGCGGAGCGTACCGACGGCAGGGTTTCGGTGACGATGCGCAGGCCGCCCGGGAGGGTGGTCTTACGGACCGTGCCGATGCCGTTGGTGCCCTTGATCAGGGTTTGGGTACGGGCGACGGCCCGCGCCTCCGAAGAGGTGCGGGCCGTCGCCGTGGAGGTGCTTGATGTCACTGGTCGCCCGCAGCGGAGCTGCTGTCGGACGCAGCGTCCTTCTTGTCCTCGTCGCCTTCACCCTCGATGACCGGGATGAGCGACAGCTTGCCGCGGGAGTCGATCTCGGCGATCTCGACCTGGACCTTGGAGCCGACAGCGACCACGTCCTCGACGTTCTCCACGCGCTTGCCGCCGGCGAGCTTGCGGATCTGCGAGATGTGCAGCAGACCGTCCTTGCCCGGGAGCAGCGACACGAACGCACCGAACGTCGTCGTCTTCACGACGGTGCCCAGGTAGCGCTCGCCGACCTCCGGCATGGTCGGGTTGGCGATCGCGTTGATCGTGGCGCGGGCCGCCTCTGCCTGCGAGCCGACCTGGGCACCGATGTAGATGGTGCCGTCGTCCTCGATCGTGATCTCGGCGCCGGTGTCCTCCTGGATCTGGTTGATCATCTTGCCCTTGGGGCCGATGACCTCACCGATCTTGTCCACCGGGATCTTGACGGTGATGATCCGCGGGGCGTTCGGGGACATCTCGTCCGGCGTGTCGATCGCTTCCATCATCACGTCGAGGATGTGGAGGCGGGCGTCACGGGCCTGCTTGAGAGCCGCGGCCAGGACTGAGGCCGGGATGCCGTCCAGCTTGGTGTCGAGCTGGAGGGCGGTCACGAACTCCTTGGTGCCGGCGACCTTGAAGTCCATGTCACCGAAGGCGTCCTCCGCACCGAGGATGTCGGTGAGGGCGACGTAGTGCGTCTCGCCCTTGATCTCCTGGGAGATCAGACCCATGGCGATACCGGCGACGGGGGCCTTCAGCGGCACACCGGCGTTCAGCAGCGACATGGTGGAGGCGCAGACCGAACCCATGGACGTCGAGCCGTTGGAGCCGAGGGCCTCGGACACCTGACGGATCGCGTACGGGAACTCCTCGCGCGTCGGCAGGACCGGCACGATGGCGCGCTCGGCGAGAGCGCCGTGGCCGATCTCGCGGCGCTTCGGGGAGCCGACGCGGCCGGTCTCGCCGACGGAGTACGGCGGGAAGTTGTAGTTGTGCATGTAGCGCTTGCGGGACACGGGGGAAAGGGTGTCCAGCATCTGCTCCATGCGGAGCATGTTCAGGGTGGTGACGCCCAGGATCTGGGTCTCGCCACGCTCGAACAGCGCCGAGCCGTGCACGCGCGGGATGGCCTCGACCTCGGCGGCGAGCGTACGGATGTCCGTGACGCCACGGCCGTCGATGCGGACCTTGTCCTTGATGACGCGCTCACGGACCAGGGACTTGGTCAGCGAGCGGTACGCGGCGGAGATCTCCTTCTCGCGGCCCTCGAACTGCGGAAGCAGCTTCTCGGCGGCGAGACTCTTGACGCGGTCCAGCTCGGCCTCGCGGTCCTGCTTGCCCGCGATGGTGAGCGCCTGGGAGAGCTCGTCCTTGACAGCGGCGGTGAGCGCCTCCAGGACGTCGTCCTGGTAGTCGAGGAAGACCGGGAACTCGCCGGTGGGCTTGGCGGCCTTGGCGGCGAGGTCGGCCTGGGCCTTGACGAGCACCTTGATGAAGGGCTTCGCGGCGTCCAGACCGGCGGCGACGACCTCCTCGGTCGGCGCCTCGGCGCCACCCGCGACCAGCTGGATGGTCTTCTCGGTGGCCTCGGCCTCGACCATCATGATCGCGACGTCGCCGTCCTCCAGGACGCGACCGGCGACGACCATGTCGAAGACGGCGTCCTCGAGCTCGGTGTGCGTCGGGAACGCGACCCACTGGCCGCTGATCAGCGCGACGCGGACGCCGCCGATCGGGCCGGAGAAGGGCAGACCGGCCAGCTGTGTCGACGCGGACGCGGCGTTGATCGCCACGACGTCGTACAGGTGGTCGGGGTTGAGCGCCATGATCGTGGCGACGACCTGGATCTCGTTGCGCAGGCCCTTCTTGAAGGACGGGCGCAGCGGTCGGTCGATGAGCCGGCAGGTGAGGATCGCGTCCTCGGAGGGCCGGCCCTCACGACGGAAGAAGGAACCGGGGATCTTCCCGGCCGCGTACATGCGCTCCTCGACGTCCACCGTGAGGGGGAAGAAGTCGAGCTGGTCCTTGGGGTTCTTGGAGGCGGTGGTGGCCGACAGCACCATGGTGTCGTCGTCCAGGTACGCCACGGCGGAGCCGGCGGCCTGCTTGGCCAGGCGGCCCGTCTCGAAGCGGATGGTGCGGGTGCCGAAGGAACCGTTGTCAATGACGGCCTCGGCGTAGTGGGTCTCGTTCTCCACTAGCGTTTTCTCCGATACTTTTTCGTCTTTTGTCCCGTCCTGCCCGTGTGGCAGAGGGACGTGGGGTCGGAGAAGCGCGCCTTCTGAGTGCGGGCCGGTCTTCGATCGAAGCACCCGGGGTCACAGTTCCCGGGGGCCACTACCGAGGACCGGCGGCGGCGAGGTGCGCTTCTCCTCGTTCGTGTCCTGCGTTCGTGTCCTGCGTTCGTGTCCTGCGTATTGCGTTGTGCTACCACACTACAAAGAGGTGGTGACACTCCGCACGTACAGCAAAGGGAGCGGCCCCCTAAAAGTGGGAACCGCTCCCTCCACGGCGTCTTACTTGGCGCCCGCCGCACCGCGGCGGATGCCGAGGCGGTCGACCAGCGCACGGAAGCGCTGGATGTCCTTCTTCGCCAGGTACTGGAGAAGGCGGCGACGCTGACCGACGAGGATCAGCAGACCACGACGGGAGTGGTGGTCGTGCTTGTGCGTCTTGAGGTGCTCGGTCAGGTCCGAGATACGGCGCGAGAGCATCGCGACCTGGACCTCGGGGGAGCCGGTGTCGCCCTCCTTGGTACCGAACTCGGTGATGAGCTGCTTCTTCACTGCGGCGTCGAGCGACACGTGTACTCCTCGTAGTCTTTGTAGAGCCACCGAGTGCCCCTGGTCCACATCTCAGGGGAGCTTCCGTTACTCGGGAGGCGGGAATCCGCTGCGCGCGGCCTCCGGGGTGAATGACTCCAGGGGTGCGTACACAAACGGCCGTCGCCCAGGATACCAGCAGGCAGCGGCCGTCCTCACCGCGGTCTGCAAACAGTCCGGACGGGCCGGGCTCGGCCACTAGGGTTGAGTACGCAGATCGCAGTAACGGATCGCATAGTCGTAATCACGTCGGGAAGGGGTCGCTTCGCCATGGCGGAGGCACAGGGCGCACAGGACACCACGGCCGCACAGGACGAGGACGTCAAGGCGCGCAAGGAGCGCGAGCGGGACGAGTTGTACTCCCTCGACATCTCGGGCGTCGAGTGGCACAGCGCCCCCGGCACGGAGGAGCACGAGGAGCGGGTCGAGATCGCCTATCTTCCCGAGGGCGCGGTGGCCATGCGGTCGTCCCTGGACCATGACACCGTCCTCCGTTACACGGAGGCGGAGTGGACGGCGTTCGTGCTCGGGGCGCGTGACGGGGAGTTCGATCTGGAGCCGACGGAGCTCAACGGCGGGCTCGCGGCGGCCGAGGCCGCGCCTTCGGCCTCGGGCAAGGACGCGGGTGCGGATTCCGGCGGGGATGTGGAGTAGGCCGCTCGCCGAGGGGCGGGGCCGGTGCGGTGCGCCGGCCCCGCCCCCTTTTTTCTGCCGTTTTTCGCGAAGTGCGTTGTCAGAGGTGCCGCCTACTATGCATATGAGGTTGTGGCGCCTGTGGGGCGGATTTCGTTCCGGTTCTGTCAACTCTCTTTCCAGAGAGGGCGGTTCGAGTGCGGACGGGATCGGTTCCGGTCAGGCTGTGACGTAATGGACGGTCACTGATGGGTGGACGGGCCTGCCGGGGCGGGGGTCGTGGTGATTAGGCTGGGACCGGCGTGACGCCAGAACCCTTGGACCGGGCGCCGGCGTACCGGGGGAAAGCCGGGCAGATCGGACGACCTCCACCGTTCGACGCCGGACTACGTGGACACAACCCACTGAACAACCGGCTCGGACGACATGAATACAGACGAGAAATGGTCGCCTGAGCACGGCAAGAGGGTGCTCGACCACACCAGGAGGAACTGTGAACAGCGATCGGGACGGGATCCGCGGGGGCTGGGCCACACCCGGCGATGACCAGTCCGACGCGGAGTCCGCCAGCGAGATGACGGGCGAGTTCACCATCGATTACGCGACGCCTGCCTGGTACACGCAGAACGCGTCGGGGGGGTCTGGCGCATCGGGGGACGAGACGAGTGCCGAATCGGACGCCGAGTCGAGCACGGAGTCGGGCGATGACACCGGTGTGGGTTCGGGTGGGGATGTAGACGGGGAGGACGTGGCTCCGGACGCTGGTTCGGATACCGGTGCCGAGGGTGAGGTTCCCGGTTCTGCTGCTGCGCCCCCTTCTGGTTCCGCGAGTCCTGCGGCGGTGCCCCGGCTTCCGGTGGGCAGCGGGTTCCAGCCCGCGGCGCCGCAATTGGCGGCTCCGACGCAGGCAGCTGCGGGCGGTCCCGCGAGCCCGACGGCTGTCCCCGGTTTTCCCGTCGCTGGATTCCCGGCTCAGTGGACGCCTCCTGCCCCTCCGGCACCACCCGCTCCTCCGGCTGACTCGGTGGAGAACGGCGATCTGGAGAGCGGCTCGACGATGCGGATCTCGCCTGCCGCTGTGCAGCGCGACCTCGCGGAGCGGGCAGCCGCCGAGGCCCCGAAGGAACCGGTGGCCGCGTCCGACGGCGGCGAGTCCGGCGACGACTCCGCCGGTGCGGCCGTCGAGGTCGGGGCTGTCGCCGCTGGGGCGAGTGTTCCGGAGAGCGTGGACGACGTACTTGTACCGGTCGCAGAGGCGGAGTCCGACGCGGACGCGGTGCAGTCCGAGGACGAGGGCGACGAGGGTACGGACGTCAGCGAGGCCGCCGACGCGGTGAGCGGTGCCGTGCTCCCACTCCAGGAGGACGGGCCCCAGGATCAGAACGCTCCCGATAACTCCGTAAAGCCGCAGGACGTCGAGCCCACGGACACGGACACCGACGCCCAGGGCGCCGAGTTCGTCGCCGCGCCGCCGGTGGACGTGAAGCCCGAGGGACCTGAGGCACCGGAACCGGTGGACACCGAGGCGGTGACTGCCGAGGCCGAGCTTGGGGAGGCGGATCCCGAGAACGGCGAACCCGCGGCTGCCGCCGAGGACGCCGTGCCGGTGCCGGATGCCGTCGACGACGTACGGGAGTCGGCGCCGGTCGCGCCCGTGCGGGACTCGGTGCCCAGCGCACCGCTCAACCTGCCCCCGCTGCCGGAGGGCGCGCCCGGGACCGTGCCACCCTCGTGGGCTCCCCCGGCGGCACATCAGGGCGGGCTGCCGCCGCTGCCCCCGTCGTACCAGCCGGCCGCTCCCGCCCCGGCGGGACAGTGGCCCGCGCAGCCGCAACCTCAGCAGCCGGCAGAGCCGGAACCGCAGGCCGTGTCGGCTCCGGGGCAGCCTCCCGCCGTGCCGGGCCAGCAGCCACCCGTACCGTCGACACAGCCCCCGTTCCAGCCGCAGGCCTCGCCCACCGCCTGGAACCCTCCCCCGCCGGCACCGGCTCCTGCCGCCCCGCAGGCGGGATACGGCTTCCCGCCTCCCCAGACGACCGCGGCCGCGCCGACCTCTGAGACTCCTGCCCCAGGCGCGTCGCCCGCCGGATACGGCTTCCCGCCACAGGCGACTCCGGCCGCCCCCACGGCTCCCAACGCCCAGGGCGGGTACGGCCTCCCGCACCCCGGCGCACCGGCCCCGAGCACCCCTGCCCCGGCATGGGACGCCTC
>NZ_JAVFVX010000081.1:13669-36310 GCF_033441795.1 Streptomyces sp. ADMS
GGCGCGCCCACCCCGGCCATGCCTCCGACAGGCCCCAACGCCCAAGACGGGTACGGCCTCCCGCACCCCGGCGCCCCCGCACCGGCACCGGTCTCTGAGACTTCCGCCCCGGCACCGGACGCCGCGCCCACCGGATACGGCTTCCCGACCCCGGCAACGCAGGCCGCCCCGACCGGCGCCGCCGGCCCCGCGCGCATTGCTCCCGGCCCTCAGGCCGGCTACGGCTTCCCCCAGCCCGGCGCGCCCACCCCGGCCCCCGCCGCCCCCAACGCCCAAGACGGGTACGGCCTCCCGCACCCCGGCGCACCGGCCCCGGATGCCCCCGGCGGTCAGCCCCCGGCTCCCGGCATCCCGGGGAACGCCACTTCCCCGGCCCCCGTCGGCAATGCCGTGCCCCCGAGCCCGGCGCCCGTCCCGAGTGAGCCGCCCGCCCAGGCTCCCAACCCCCAGGTCGGGTACGGCTTCCCGCCGCCCGCCGGTGCCCCCGCGGCACCGCAGCCCGGCTACGGCTTCCCGCACCCCGGTCAGCCTGTCGTCCCCGATGGTCCCGCCGGGGCGCCCGGTGGGTATGGCTTCCCCTTCCCGCACGCGTCCGCGCACCAGACGCCCCCGCATGCGCCGGGTACCGCTCCCGCGTCGTCTCCCCCGCCGCCCGGCAACCCCATGCCCGGCGTTCCGCAGGCCGGGCATCCCGTCGCGCCGCAGCCGCCCGTGGACCCGCGTACCGGAGCCGCCTGGCCGCAGCCCATGCAGCACGACCAGCGGCAGATGACCAACCCCGGTGCCGCACCGCTCGGTTACACCGCAGCCGTCGAACTGTCCTCCGACCGGCTGCTCAACAACAAGAAGCAGAAGGCGAAGAGCGGCCGGCCCGCGGCGGCGCCCTCCCGGTTCAAGATCGGCGGAAAGAAGGAGGAGGCCGAGCGGCAGCGCAAGCTCGAACTGATCCGTACGCCGGTGCTGTCCTGCTACCGCATCGCCGTCATCAGCCTCAAGGGCGGTGTCGGCAAGACGACCACGACCACCGCGCTCGGCTCGACCCTGGCCACCGAGCGGCAGGACAAGATCCTCGCCATCGACGCCAACCCGGACGCCGGCACGCTGGGCCGCCGTGTGCGGCGCGAGACCGGGGCCACCATCCGTGACCTCGTCCAGGCGATCCCGTACCTCAACTCGTACATGGACATCCGGCGGTTCACGTCCCAGGCGCCGTCCGGTCTTGAGATCATCGCCAACGACGTCGACCCGGCCGTCTCCACGGCCTTCAACGACGAGGACTACCGGCGCGCGATCGACGTGCTGGGCAGGCAGTACCCGGTCATCCTGACCGACTCCGGTACCGGTCTGCTCTACAGCGCCATGCGGGGCGTACTCGACCTCGCCGATCAGCTGATCATCATCTCGACGCCGTCCGTCGACGGTGCCAGCAGCGCCAGTACGACGCTGGACTGGCTGTCCGCCCACGGGTACGCGGAGCTGGTCTCGCGGTCCATCACCGTCATTTCCGGGGTGCGCGAGACCGGCAAGATGATCAAAGTGGATGACATCGTCTCCCACTTCGAGATGCGCTGCCGGGGTGTCGTCGTCGTTCCCTTCGACGAACACCTCGCCGCCGGTGCCGAGGTCGACCTCGACATGATGCGGCCCAAGGTGCGCGAGTCCTACTTCAACCTCGCGGCCATGGTCGCCGAGGACTTCGTACGGCATCAGCAGATGCACGGGCTCTGGACCTCGGACGGCAATCCGCCCCCGGTCGCGGCCCCGCCGATGCCGGGACACCAACAGCAGGTCCCGGGGCAGCCGGCGCAGGGGCAGGCGTACCCGGCCCCGCCCGCTCCGGGGCAGGGCCGGCAGGTTCCCCCGCAGCCCGGTCAGCAGGGGCAGTACCCGCCGCCCCAGCCCGGCCAGCCGTACCCGCCTCAGCAGCCGTACGGCTATCCGCCGCAGCCCGGGCAGCCCTACCAGCCGCCCCAGCAGCAGCCCCCGCAGCCCGGTTACCCGCAGCCTCCGCAGCAGCAGTAAGCCCGGTAGGCGGTAGCAGGAGGCAAAGGCGGCCGGTGCCCATCAGGCACCGGCCGCCTTCTCCTGTGTGCGCACCCATATGCGCGCCGAGGCTATTCCGCGGCCGCGATCAGCTCGCGGCACTTCTTCACGTCCTCGGCGATCTGTACGAGCAGCGCGTCCAGCGAGTCGAACTTGGCCTGGCCGCGCACGAACGCCAGGAAGCCGACGGCGACATGCAGGCCGTACAGATCGAGGCCCACGCGGTCGATGGCGTACGCCTCCACCGTCCGCTCCGTGCCGTCGAACTGCGGATTCGTGCCGACGGAGATCGCGGCGGGCATCGCCTCGCCGTCCACGTGCAGCCAGCCCGCGTAGACACCGTCGGCAGGGATCGCGGTGTGGGGCAGCGTCTCGACATTGGCGGTGGGGAAGCCCATTTCACGGCCTCGCTGAGCGCCTCGGACCACCACGCCCTCCACGCGGTGCGGGCGGCCGAGGATCTCGCGCGCACCCCCGACGTCACCCTCGCCGACCAGGCGACGCGTCAGCGTGGACGAGAACGGCTCGCCGCCGCCCGCCTCACCCGACAGATACAGGTCGACGACCTCGACCTCGAAGTCGTATGTGCGCCCGATTTCGCTCAGCAACTCCACATTGCCGGCCGCCTTGTGGCCGAAACGGAAGTTCGGGCCCTCGACGACCGCCCGGGCGTGCAGCTTGTCGACCAGGACCTTGACCACGAAGTCGGCCGGGGAGAGCTTCGAGAACCCCTTGGTGAAGGGGAGAATGAGGACGGCGTCGACACCGAGCCCGGCCATCAGTTCGGCGCGGCGGTGGTGCGGGGCCAGCAACGGCGGGTGGCTGCCCGGGCGCAGGACCTCACTGGGGTGCGGGTCGAAAGTGACGACGACCGAAGGAACGCCCAGCCCACGGGCGCGCTCCACCGCGTGCCGGACGATCAACTGGTGTCCGCGGTGGACTCCGTCATAGGAGCCGATGGTGACGACGCTGCGTCCCCAGTCCTCGGGGATGTCCTCCAAACCACGCCAGCGCTGCACTGTGACCGCTCCTCGTCGAACCCGTGTCCGTGTCTGCCTCTTACGCAGGCCTTCTTACGCAGGTCTAAGGGTGCCATGCCGCACGCGCCCCGCTCGCATCGGCATGGAGGCTGTGACGGGGCGCACGTGACCGGTTGTGGACCGTCGCCCCGTCGTATGCCCCGGCGCCTGTCCTATGCGGGGACCCCGACCCCCGCCAGGTTCTCGATCATGCGGCGGGTACTGGGGCCGACCACGGCCGCCCACTCCCCGGGAGTGTCCGTCAGCCAGCCCGCCACCAGCACCGCGAAGCCGGGCACCAGCCTGGCCAGCTCGACCAGACAGCAGTCGAAGCGCGTCGCACCGTCCGGAGTGCGAACGAGCAGCAGACCGCAGCGGTGCACGAGGCCCCGGGTGCGCCGTGCGCCGTGGCGGGTCGCGCCCTCCACTGTGGCGCGAAGCAGTGCGTCCAGGACGGTGGGGTCGTCCTCCCGGGCCAGGAGGGCTTCGAGGAGTTCGTGGCGGAGGGGGTCGGAGGCGGGGGTCCCGGGCGCGGCGAGCACGGTCGCGAGGGCCGCGCGCACCAGTGCCGGGCCGCCGTCGAGAAGGCCGGTGACCAGCGGGAGAAGTACGGGTCGGACGGTGGGGCCGTGGTCGAGGCGCCGGTCGACATACGCCGCCAGGTGCCCGGCGGTCTCCGGATGCCGCTCCACCACCTCCCGTACGAAGGCGGCGACGCGGCGGGCGAGGGCCGGGGTCGTGACATCGGCGAGGGTGCGCAGCGCGTCGCCGGCCTCCGGCCCGAGCAGCCTGGCCCGGAACGCGGCGAGAACCGGCTCCGGGTGGGTCGTGAGGGCGGCGACCAGGGCGCTCGGCGGGAGGTGCGGGTCTCCGGCCGTGAAGTGCCGCAGCGCCTGCGGGAGATGGCGGGCGCGGGTACGGGGATCACGGACGAGGAGCGCGAGCGCACCGCCGTGCAGCGCGCAGTCGCCCGGGTGGGCGAGCAGCGAGAGGGCCGCGTAACGCAGGAGGTCGCGGTCGGCCTCGGTGCGGGCCTGGGGTGCGGCGCGCAGTCCGTACGCCACCGCCGCGACGCGCCGGGCCGGACGATCGTCGTGCGCCCACCGGTCCACGGCCCGGCAGACGGCGGACGGCTCCTCCTCGGCGAGCACGGCGAGGAGTTCGTCCGCACGCCGGTGCGCGCTGTCGACGAGCACCTCGGTCAGGTCGTCCAGGGCCCGGTGGCGGTGAGTGTGGAGCAGCGCCTGGGCGGCGGTCGCCACGGTCGCGTCCGGCGTCGCGGGCAGCGGACGGTCGTCGTCGAACCAGCGGGCGAGGAGCGGTTGTACGGCCGTGGGGTCGTCGGCGAGCAGCTGGGCCACGGCATCCAGGTAGCGGGGCCGGTCGGAGTGGTCCGGAGGTTCGTCGCTGACGACGAGCCGGCGGAGGAGGTCGACGCGGGTGATGTCGGGGAGACGAAGAGCGGTCCAGAAGGAGGGGCCCAACTCCGGGGGGACGGTCAGGTGCCGCCTGCGCCGGGTCACGATGCGGTCGGCGAGGAGGCGCAGGACGTGGGTGTACGGGGTCGCGTCGGGGACGTGGCGGAGTACGTCCGTGAGGAGGTGGGTCGCCCACCAGGTGGCGGTTGCGCCGGGCGAGGTCGAGGCGGTTGGCTCCGGATCGATGGCTTGCACCAACTCCCTTAACCGTAGGGCCAGTTCTGGGGTGCCCTGTTGCCGGGAGAGGAGAAGCAGCGACTGGACGACCGGACCGATGCGGTGGGGCGGTACGGGAACGAGAGCCGCGTTCCCGTCACTCGGCGGGCGGCGTCGGTGGACCAGGGCGTGCAGGGCCTCGTCCAGGTCCAGGTGCGTGCCCTGGATCCAGTCGGCGAGTTCCTCGTGGGCGAAGCGGTAGCCGGTGCCTGCGGGGACGAGGAGTCCCTCGGTGAGGACGGCGGAGGCCCAGCCCGTGCCGCCGCCCAGCCGGACCGGGGCGAGGCCCCAGGGGAACACGGACTCGAAGGACGCGCGGTCCAACTCGCCCTGTCCGGGGCCCAGGCTGCGGCGGGCGGCCTCGTGGACCTGGCCGGAGACCTTGGCGGCGAGGCGGCGTACGGAAGTGCCGCGCAGGCCGTTCTCGGCGGCCAGGCGGACGGCGATGCGGAGGCACATCAGGTCGAGGTAGGCGGTGAAGACGTCGTGGCGGTCGAGGCGGGGGGTGGGGGTGTCTGGGTGGGTGGGCTGGGCGGGGAGGGCGGCGCGGACCTCGGACAGGAGTCGGAGGGTGAGGGGGTGGCGGGCGTCGTGGGGGGTGAGAGCGGTCGGGGGGATGGCATAGCGGGCCTGTGCCTGGTGGGCCTCGGCTTCGGTGAAGTCGGTGAGGTGGAGGTGGAGGTGGTGCGGGGGATGCGGGGGCCGTTGGGGTTCTTCGCCCCCGCCGCCCTTGCCCGTCCCATCTCTGGGGGCTGCGCCCCCAGACCTCCCTTCGGCCTGAACGGCCTCGTCCTCGAACGCCGGACGGGCCGAGATGCCTGGGCCTGGGCTGGAGGTGCGGCGGGGGCTGGTGGGCGGGAAGGAGACCTCGGCCGCACCGGCCTCGCCCTCGGACACCGGATCGGCTGGTCGTGCCCCGGTCTGTTCCCAGTACTCCGGGCGGCAGGCCACCACCAGGCGGGCGTTTGTTTCGTGGAGCCACTTTTCCGTTGCCCTCGTCCATTCGGGGGCTCGGTGAGCCAGGAGTGGGGGCATTTCCTCGGGGCCGTCCAGGAGGAGCAGGAGGGGGCGGCCGGTGTTGTGGGCCAGGCGGGCCAGGCGTTCCGGGGTGATGTCACCCAGGTCGGCGCCGTACGCACCCGACGCGGTCACGATCCGGGCCGCCCGGTCCAGCGCGCGGCGGGTCGCGTCCGCCACCGAGGTGTCCTTGTCACTCAGGTCGGCGCCGCGCAGCCACAGGGTGGGGGCCGGTTCCGTGTCCCGGTGGCGGCGGGCCGCGAGGGCCGCGAGTTCCGTCGTACGGCCGCTGCCCGGGGCACCGACCAGACCGAGGACGACGGCGGGGCTCTCGCGTACCGCGGTGAACGCCTTCAACTCCCTTGCCAGTTCAACCCGTTCGACCGGCTCCACCGCGCCCGCGTCCAAACCGCCCGAGGTACGGCCCACGAAGCCCGCCAGCGCGCCCGGCGGCCCGTCCGAGCCCACCGAGGTGGCCGTCAGTTCCAGGACACCCGCGAGATTGAGGTCGGCGCCGTACGCGGGCACCGTCGCCGCGTTGCGGGCGAGGAGGTCGGAGAGGGGGCCGGTGCCATCCGCGGGACGGTCACGGAGCGGGAGCGCGAAACCGGCCGCGCGATGTCCGGCCGGGTCTCCCGACGCTTCCGTCCGCTGCGGCAGGAGCACGGTGCCGAGCACCCCGAGCACCGCGCCGGTCGCACGGTCGAGCACCGGTCCACCGGCCGCGCCGCCGCCCGGTCGCAGCGCGTCGCTGCCCGCTGTGCCGATCGCCAACTCGAGGGCGTCGGGGAGGACGTGGAAGCGGTCCGCGGCCGTGTACGTGACGTCGGTCGTGCCGAGCACGCGCGCCTCCCGCCAGCCTCCCGCCGCGATCCGCACATACGTTCCGGTCGCGATCCGGTCGCGTACCGAGAGGGGGAGTGGGTCCGTACTCAGGCCTTCGGTGTGCACGAGGGCCAGACCGAGGACCGGAAGGATGGTCACGGCATCCGCCGTGGACACCACGCACGAGCGGTCGTCGGCGCCGTGCAGGACCAGCCGGGGCAGGCCGTCGACCGCCTCGACGCTGGTGATCAGCGTGCCGTGGTGGTCGGCCATGAAGCCCGTACCGCGTGGGCGTCCGGCCAGGTCGCACACCCGCACGAGTGACTCCTCGGCAGCTTCGACAGCGGCTTCGCCGTCCCGCTCCTCACGCGCACCGGCCGACGGCCGACGGCCACCCCCGGCGCGCGGGCCCCGTCCCACCATCGTCGTCCTCCCCGCCGTACACGCGAGCCTGCGTACGCACGCGTCTGCTTCGACGGTAGGCACCCGGTGATCAGCAGGACAGAGCGTGCGGCGAACGCGCCCCCTTCCGCCCCCTCGGTTCGCTCCGAGCGCCTGCCCGGACGGGTGAATGAATCGCGAGGGATGGATACACCCTTGGGTGGGGGAACCGAGGGGGGAACCGTGGAGCGGCGGAAACGTGTCCCCGTGATCGCCGCTCCACGGCTCGGTACCACTCTTCGGCACCCACTCCGGTGCGCGGGTCAGGCGGTCTCAGACGAAGACCGCCAGGCTCTTCGCCTTGCCCTTCTCCTCCTCCACCAGGGCAAGGAACTGCCCTGCGGGGTCGAAGACGGCCACGGCGCGCGCGCCCGTGTACTCCTCGGGCATCTCCAGCCGTACGCCGTTCGTCAGCAGCCGCGCCCGCCTCTCGTCCACGTTCCAGCGCGGGAACGCGGCGGTGGCCGCCTCGGCGATCGGCATCACCGTCAGGTCCTGCTGCAACTGGTCGAGCGTCCGGGCCCCGTCCAGCTTGTACGGGCCGACACGCGTCCGGCGCAGCGCGGTGAGGTGGCCGCCGACACCGAGGTCGGCGCCCAGGTCCCGGGCCAGCGCGCGGATGTACGTACCGGAGGAGCACACCACCGACACGACCAGGTCGAGTACGGGGGTCCCGTCGGCCGCGACCGCGTCCCGGACGTCGTACACCGCGAAGGAGGAGACGGTGACCGGGCGGGCCGGGATCTCGAACTCCTCGCCCTCCCGGGCCCGCTTGTAGGAGCGCACGCCGTCGATCTTGATGGCGCTGACCTTGGACGGCACCTGCATGATGCGGCCGGTCAGCTTGGCGACGCCGGCGTCGACGGCCTCGCGGGTGACCCTGGAGGCGTCGGTCGAGGAGGTGATGTCGCCCTCGGCGTCGTCGGTGAGCGTGTTCTGTCCGAGGCGGACGGTGCCCAGGTACTCCTTCTCGGTCAGCGCGAGGTGGCCGAGGAGCTTGGTCGCCCGCTCCACACCGAGGACGAGCACGCCCGTGGCCATGGGATCGAGGGTGCCGGCGTGGCCGACGCGACGGGTCCTGGCGATCCCGCGCATCTTGGCGACCACGTCGTGCGAAGTGAAGCCCGACGGCTTGTCGACGATGACAAGCCCGTCGGGCGTCCTGGTGTTCTTCTGCGTCATTCGGCGGTGTCGTCCTCGTCGTCCGGCTTCTTGTACGGGTCCGCGTCGCCGGCGAACGCGGCGCCCGCGGACGCCTGGCGCACCTGCGCGTCGGAGGCACGGGCCTTGTCGAGGAGGTCCTCGATGTTCTTGGCGGTGTCCGGAAGGGCGTCCGCGACGAAGGCCAGGGTCGGCGTGAACTTCACGCCCGCGGCCTGGCCGACGGCGGAGCGCAGGACGCCCTTGGCGCTCTCCAGGCCTGCGGCGGCTGCTGCCCGGTCCTCCTCGTCCCCGTACACCGTGTAGAAGACGGTCGCCTCCCGGAGGTCCCCGGTGACCCGGGTGTCCGTGATGGTGACGTGGGTGCCGAGGCGCGGGTCCTTGATCCCGCGCTGCAGCTTCTTCGCCACCACCTCTCGGATGAGGTCAGCCAACCTCTTCGCCCGCGCGTTGTCGGCCACTGGTCCGTCTCCCGTTCTTTCTGTTCTGCGTTTCTGCGCCTTGCGTTCTGCGTTCTTGCAGGTCGTTCAGCGGTGGTCATCAGCGCTAGTCGTCGTCGCCGTGGAGGCGCCGTCGTACGGACAGCAGTTCCACCTCGGGTCGACCGGCGACCAGTCGCTCGCACCGGTCGAGCACATCGGTGATGTGCCCCACGTCCCCGCCCACCACCGCCAGGCCGATACCGGCTCTGCGGTGCAGATCCAGATGCTCGACCTCGGCCGCGCTCACCGCGTACTTGCGCTGGAGTTCGGCGACGATCGGGCGGACTACGGAGCGCTTCTCCTTCAGCGAGCGTACGTCGCCGAGCAGGAGGTCGAAGGACAGAGTCCCCACGTACATGTGTGTATCCGGATGTCCCGCCGGTACGGGTTCGATGACCCCGCCGGCTGTATGGGCGGGGACATCGAGAACGGTACAACGAACGGGGCGACGGCTCGACGGGATTGTTCTCGCGCCCCCGCCGCCCCTACCCGTCCTTCTGGGGCTCCGTCCCGGACCCCGCTCCTCAAACGCCGGAGGGGCTGGAATGCCCAGCCCCTGGCAGACGGCCAGCTGGCCGACGGGGACTTCTCCCCGCCGGCCAGCTGGATCACGCACCGACTGCTCAGCCGCGCGGCTTCTCGCGCATCTCGTACGTCGCGATGACGTCGTCGACCTTGATGTCGTTGAAGTTGCCGAGGTTGATACCGCCCTCGAACCCTTCGCGGATCTCAGTGACATCGTCCTTGAAGCGACGCAGACCGGAGATGTTGAGGCTCTCCGCGATGACCTTGCCATCGCGCAGCAACCGCGCCTTGGTGTTGCGCTTGACCTCGCCGGAGCGGATCAGCACACCGGCGATGTTGCCCAGCTTGGACGAACGGAAGACCTCGCGGATCTCCGCCGTACCGAGCTCGACCTCTTCGTACTCCGGCTTGAGCATGCCCTTGAGGGCCGCTTCGATCTCCTCGATGGCCTGGTAGATCACCGAGTAGTAGCGGACGTCGACGCCCTCGCGCTCCGCCATCTGCGCCGCGCGGCCCGCAGCGCGGACGTTGAAGCCGATGACGATGGCGTCGGAGCCGGTCGCCAGGTCGATGTCCGACTCGGTGACCGCACCCACACCGCGGTGCAGGACGCGGATGTCGACCTCTTCGCCGACGTCGAGCTGGAGCAGCGAGGACTCGAGAGCCTCCACCGAACCGGACGCGTCGCCCTTGATGATGAGGTTGAGTTCCTGCACCAGACCGGCCTTGAGGGCCTCGTCCAGGTTCTCCAGGGAGAACCGGACACCCCGGCGGGCGAAGTTGGCGTTGCGCTCGCGCGCCGCCCGCTTCTCGGCGATCTGACGCGCCGTACGGTCCTCGTCGACAACCAGGAAGTTGTCGCCGGCGCCCGGGACGTTGGTGAGACCGAGGACGAGGACCGGGGTCGAGGGACCCGCCTCTTCCACGTTGTCGCCCTTGTCGTCGAGCATCGCGCGGACACGGCCGTACGCGTCGCCGACCACCATGGTGTCGCCGACCCGCAGGGTGCCTCGCTGGACCAGGACGGTCGCGACGGCGCCGCGGCCCTTGTCCAGGTGGGACTCGATCGCAATACCCTGCGCGTCCTGCTCCGGGTTGGCCCGCAGGTCGAGCGAGGCGTCCGCGGTGAGGACCACGGCCTCCAGCAGGCTCTCGATGTTGAGGCCCTGCTTGGCGGAGATGTCGACGAACATCGTGTCGCCGCCGTACTCCTCCGCCACCAGACCGAACTCGGTGAGCTGACCGCGCACCTTGGTCGGGTCCGCGCCCTCCACGTCGATCTTGTTGACCGCGACCACGATCGGCACACCGGCCGCCTTGGCGTGGTTCAACGCCTCGATCGTCTGGGGCATCACACCGTCGTTGGCCGCCACCACGAGGATCGCGATGTCGGTCGACTTGGCACCACGGGCACGCATGGCGGTGAACGCCTCGTGACCCGGGGTGTCGATGAAGGTGATGCGACGCTCTTCTTCGTTGACGACGGTCGCGACCTGGTACGCACCGATGTGCTGCGTGATACCGCCGGCCTCGCCCGCGACGACGTTCGTCTTGCGGATGGTGTCCAGCAGTCGGGTCTTACCGTGGTCGACGTGACCCATGACGGTCACGACCGGCGGACGCGCGACGAGGAACTCCTCGCCACCCTCGTCCTCGCCGAACTCGATGTCGAAGGACTCGAGCAGCTCGCGGTCCTCCTCCTCGGGGCTGACGATCTCGAGGACGAAGTTCATCTCGTCCGCGAGGAGCCTCAGCGTCTCGTCGGAGACGGACTGCGTGGCGGTGACCATCTCGCCGAGGTTCATCATCACGCCGACGAGCGACGCCGGGTTGGCGCCGATCTTCTCGGCGAAGTCGGTCAGGGACGCACCACGCGACAGGCGGACGGACTGTCCGTTGCCGCGCGGCAGCATCACGCCGCCGACCGACGGGGCCTGCATGGCCTCGTACTCCTGGCGCCTCTGCCGCTTCGACTTGCGACCACGACGCGCGGGACCACCGGGACGACCGAAGGCGCCCTGCGTGCCACCACGGCCACCCGGACCACCGGGACGACCGCCGAAGCCGGGACGGCCACCGCCGCCACCACCGGGACCACCGGGACGACCGGCGAAACCGCCGCCACCGCCACCGGGACCACCGGGACGACCGGCGAAACCGCCGCCACCGCCACCGGGACCGGCCGGACGGCCGGCGAAACCGCCGCCACCGGGACGACCGCCGCCGCCACCACCGGGACCACCGGGACGACCGCCGCCGCCACCGGGACCGCGGCCACCAGGGCCACCGCCGGGACGCGGGGTGCCCGCAGCGGGACGCTGCGGCATCATGCCGGGGTTGGGACGGTTGCCGCCGGGGCCGCCGCCGGGACGCGGAGCGCCACCGGGACCACCCTGCGGACGGGGCATGCCGCCCGGAGACGGACGCCCGCCGCCCGCACCCTGCGGACGCGGAGCACCCTGACCGCCGCCGGCGCCCTGCGGACGCGGAGCGCCACCGGGAGCACCGGGGCCACCAGGGCCGCCGGGACGCGGGGCACCGCCCGGACGGGGCGTCTGCGGACGCGCCATCCCGGTGGAACCACCGGACGTGAAGGGGTTGTTGCCCGGACGGGGACCGGCCGGACGGGCACCGCCGGGACGCGGCGCGCCCTGGCCACCCGGACGCGCGGCACCCGGACGCTCACCACGGCCCTGGCCACGGTCCTGACCGCGGTCCTGGCCCTGACCCCGGTCCTGACCGGGACCCGAGGGACGGGCGCCGGGACGCGGGGCACCGGGACGGGCACCGCTGGGACGCGGAGCCTGCGCGGCGGCCGGAGCGGCCGGGGCCGACGGCGGAGCGGTGAACTCCGGCGTGGCCGGCGCCGCGACGACCGGCTTCGGCGCGGGCTTGGGGCCCGGCGTCGGACGCGAGCCCTGGGGGGCCGGCGTGACCGGTGTGACCGGCGCACTCGGCGCGGCGGGCGCCTCGGGGCGCTCGGCCGCGGCGGGCTTGGGAGCCGGCGGCCGCGGGGCAGCCGGACGGGCCGACTGCGCCGGGGAGGGCGCGCCGGGCTTGGGGGCAGCCTTGCGGGGGGCGCCGGGCTTCGCGGCGGACTTGCCGTTGCCCCCGCCCTGGAAGGCGTCTGTCAACTTGCGTACTACGGGCGCCTCGATCGTCGAGGATGCCGATCGGACGAATTCACCGAGTTCCTGAAGCTTGGCCATGACGGCCTTGCTCTCTACCCCGAACTCCTTGGCGAGTTCGTATACCCGGACCTTAGCCACTTCGCTCCTTTTAGGTCCGGGTTGCGGCCGGACCGTCGCTACTTCATGGGCGTACTCATCGCGTGCTCATCGAGTGCTCATCGCAATCTCGACCTACTTCCAACTCGCGGGGGTACCAGAGCCGCACGGGGTTCCGCGCGACGCGTTCTACTGTGTTGCCTGCTCGACATAGCGGCGCAACGCCACCGTGTCGAGCGCTCCCGGGGCACGCAGTGCCCGTGGAAACGCCCGGCGGCGTACCGCCAGGTCGAGACAGACCAGGGCGGGATGCACGTACGCACCCCGGCCGGGCAGCGTACCGCGATGATCGGGGACACATTCACCCTCGACCGCCACGATGCGCAGCAGTTCCTTCTTGGCCGCTCGCTCCCGACACCCCACACAGGTGCGTTCAGGGCATACGCGGGCACGCGTCCGGCCAGACACCGCTAAGTCTACCTCCCCGCAGCGACCTCACCCCTTTGGGGCAAGAATCGAACGGCTGTTGTCGTGATCTCAGCCACCTGCGGCTTGGATCTATTCCCCAGCTAGTCCCGGGGCTGCTCAGCGGGCCGCTCGGACGGCTGCTCGGTGTCCGGACGGATGTCGATCCGCCAGCCGGTCAGCCGGGCCGCGAGCCGGGCGTTCTGGCCCTCCTTGCCGATCGCCAGCGACAGCTGGTAGTCGGGGACCGTCACGCGCGCGGAGCGGGCCGCCAGGTCGACCACCTCGACCTTGTTGACCCGGGCCGGGGACAGAGCGTTGGCCACCATGTCGGCCGGGTCGTCCGACCAGTCGACGATGTCGATCTTCTCGCCGTTCAGCTCGGCCATGACGCCGCGCACCCGGCTGCCCATGGGGCCGATGCAGGCCCCCTTGGCGTTCAGACCGCTGCGCATCGAACGGACGGCGATCTTCGTGCGGTGACCGGCCTCACGCGCGATGGCCGCGATCTCGACGGAACCGTCGGCGATCTCGGGCACCTCCAGCGCGAAGAGCTTCTTCACCAGATTGGGATGCGTGCGCGAGAGAGTGACGGACGGACCGCGCACTCCCTTCGCCACCCGGACGACGTACGACCGCAGCCGCAGCCCGTGCGTGTAGGTCTCCCCGGGGACCTGCTCCTGCACCGGCAGGATGGCCTCCAGCTTGCCGATGTCCACGAGCACGTTCTTCGGGTCGCGGCCCTGCTGGACGACACCCGTGACGATGTCGCCCTCGCGGCCGGCGTACTCGCCGAGCGTCGCGTCGTCCTCGGCGTCCCGAAGGCGCTGCAGGATGACCTGCTTGGCGGTGGAGGCGGCGATCCGCCCGAAGTCCGACGGGGTGTCGTCGAACTCACGTGCCTCCTGCCCCTCCTCCAGTTCCTGAGGGTCCTCCTTCGCCCACACGGTCACATGACCGGTCTCCCGGTCGAGCTTCACACGCGCGTGGCGGCGGCTTCCCTCGGTGCGGTGGTAGGCGATGAGGAGGGCCGACTCGATCGCCTCGACCAGCAGGTCGAAGGAGATCTCCTTCTCCCGCACCAAGCCCCGCAGGGCACTCATGTCGATGTCCACGGCTACGCCTCCTCCTCTTCCGTCATGTCCTGCTTGTCCTTGCGGTTGAACTCGACCTGGACGCGAGCCTTGTCGATGTCGGCGAAGGCGAGCCTGCGGGCGGTGGCCTTGCGGCCCTTCACGCCCGGCACTTCGAGGTCCATGCCCGTGTCGTCCATGGCCAGGATTCTGGCGACCAGTTCGCCGCCCTCGGCGAGCTGGAACCTCACCAGGCGGTCGACGGCGCGTACGTAGTGCCGGTGCTCGGTGAGTTCGCGCTCGGCGCCGGGGGTGCCGACCTCCAGGGTGTACTCCCCCGCGCCCATCGCGTCGGTCTCGTCGAGCTTCGCCGAGAGCGCGCGGCTCACATCGGCGATCGCGTCCAGATCGGCGCCGTCGTCGGAATCGACGACGACCCGCAGCACTCTCTTGCGCCCGACGGACTCCACTGCGATCTCTTCGAGATCGAGACCCTGCGAGCTGACGAGCGGCTCCAGGAGCTCTCGAAGCCTCTCGCTCTGGGTGGTGCTCATCCGGGTGACTCCTCGGCCGCGTGTGCTGTTGTGGGTAGGTCGCGTGTCAGGTCAAAGGGTATCCGGTCCCGGGGGGTGTTGCCGTCCACCTGGACACCGCCCGTGGCCGACTGCGCCGGTGGCGGGCCGCGGGCCGGGGCGCGGGTACGGTGATCACGGGCGTGCTGCCCTTCCCTGGTGTTCCGTTCGTACGAGCCCTCCGAGGACGTCTGCCGTGCCGTTCCCCCCGCCGTCGCACACCCCGCTGGGAACCTTTCCGGGTTTGCGCCGAAGGACCCTGCTCGCCTCGTCGGCGGCGGGCGCCGTCCTCCTCGTGGGCTGCACCACCGAGTCCGACTCGACGGCCACGAGCGCCGGCAGCCCGTCGGTGGCCGAGCGCACGCGCGCGCGTGCGGCCCGCGACAGCACCGGACTCGTACAGCAGTACGACGCGGCGATCGCCGCGTTTCCGGTACTGGCGGAGCGGCTCTCGGAGCTGCGGGCGGAGGCCGTACGGCACGCGGAGGCTTTCGGGGGCGGCGGGCCGACACCGACACCCACCACCACGCCGACGTCGGCATCCGCGTCACCTTCGGCTTCCGCGGCGCCGGTGAGCGAGCAGGACGCCCTTGCCGGGCTCGCCGCCGCCGAGCGGACCCTCGTGGACAGGCGTACGAGGGCACTGCTCGAGGTACCGGGCGAGCTGGCGCGACTACTGGCCTCGGTGGCGGCCTCTGGGGCCGCGCATGTGTATCTGCTGACGGAAGGTTCGAAGTGAGCGGGGCGAAGTCGAGGAAGTCGGAGAAGGACACCGCTGAGCTGACGGCGCTCCAGGCCGCTCTGGGCGCCGAGCACGCGGCGGTGTACGGGTACGGGGTTGTCGGCGGGCTGATCGGCGAGGCCCGCCGGAGCGAAGCGCAGGCCGCGTACGACGCCCACCGGGCCCGGCGAGACGAGCTGGCGCGCGCGGTGCGGGCCCTCGGGGGCACGCCGGTGGCGGCGGCTGCCGGCTACGCCCTGCCGTTCCCCGTGTCGGACCCGGACGCCGCCGTCCGGCTCGCGGCCGAACTGGAGGAGCGGGTCGCCGGGGTGTACTCCGACCTGGTCCGGGCAGCCGCGGGCGAGCGGCGCCGGACGGGTGCCGAGGGGCTGCGGGAGGCCGCGGTGCGGGCGGTGCGCTGGCGGGGAGGGAGCGTACCCTTCCCTGGGCTCGCCGAGCGGGCCGGCTCCGCGTCGGCGACACCCACCGCATAGCCCTTACCTCATACCGCACACCGGAAGGAAACGACCAGCGCATGGCTTTCGCACCGCCGCCCCGTCTCGTGAGGGCACTCGGCGAGACGCCACCGGACGGTGACGACTGGCTGGCGCGACTGCCCCTGGCGGCTCAACAAGCCGTGGATCTACGCGTGTTGACCGTGGAGCGGGTACAGGTTCCGGGCGGGCGCAGCAGTCTGGTGGTGCTGGTGCGGCGAGCGGACGGTACGCCCGCCGTTCTGAAGCTCGCGCCGCGCCGGGCCCGGCCGGAGAGCGAGCGGGCCGCGCTGGCGCACTGGGGCGGGGTGGGTGCGGTGCAGTTGCTGGAGTCGTCCGCCGACGAGGGTGTGCTGTTGCTGGAGCGGCTGCATCCGGATGTGTCGGTGCGGTCGCTGCCCGAGGCGAAGGCGCTGCTGGAGGCGGCGGGGACGTTGCGGCGGCTGTGGGTCGAGCCGCCCGCCGGCTCGACCGGGGTGTTCGAGACGGTGGCCGCGCGGACCGGGCGGCAGGCCGAGGCGATGTCGGCGAGCGCCGGTGCGGATACCGAGGTGGCGCCGCTCGTCGAGGCGGCGCTCGCGGCGCGCGAGGAGTTGCTGGTCGCGCCGCCCGAGGGACGGTTGTTGCACGGCACGTTCCGGCAGAGCAAGGTGCTGGCCGGCGAGCGGGTGCCCTGGCTGGCGGTGGGGCCCGATCCGGTGATCGGTGAGTGCGCGTTCGATCTGGCGCGGCTGGTCCGGGACCGGGTGGAGGACCTGATCGCGTCGTCGTCGGGCGCGGCGATCACCCGGCGGCGGGTGAAGCGGCTCGCTGAGTCGCTGGATGTGGATCAGGAGCGGCTGCGGGGGTGGACGTTGTTCCGGGCGGTGGAGTCGGGGGTTCGGGCGCTGCGGGTGGGCCGGCCGAAGGACGCGGAGTTGTTGTTGGAGTTCGCCGGGTGGCTCTGAGGTCCGGGGGCGGCTGCGGGTCCGTGGGGGCTGGTTCACGCAGTTCCCCGCGCCCCTGCGCTGGTCACCCGGCCGTAAGTTTGAGCGCCAGGACAGGGCAGTCGGACGCTGCTCTGCGGGCCCGTTTGATCGTTCTGGCGGGGATGGGGGCGTCGTCTACGAGTGGGTAGCCCCATTCGTCCAGTGTGATGTGTTCCGGGATCAGTTCGGAGCACAGGCCGTGGGCCTGGCAGGCCGTCCAGTCGATGTCGATCGTCGTCTGCTGGCTCTGGGGCATGTCAGCTCCGGTCGTTGGGCACGGGCAACAGGGGGGTCGGGTCCGTCGCCGTGCAGAAACCGGCCGCGTTCGGCGCCGGTGTCCGTGCCGATGCCGATGCCGTGGACGAGGGCGATCGGCCAGGAGGCGTACGCGAGCCAGTGCACCGCACGCCAGGTGCGGTGGCCGAGGCGGGCGCGCAGGAGGCTGGTGACCAGCACCGCGAGCATCAGGTCGAGGGCGACCGTACCGAGGCCCAGCCAGAGGGGCTGGTAGCCGGAGACGAAGGGGACGAGGGCGTCGAGGGGAGTGATGTCGACATAGCCGTCGATCACCGCGGCGGCTACGTGGAGGGCGAGGAAGGCCGTGGCGGAGAGGGAGAGGGTGCGGTGGAGGGTCACGGTGCCGAATCTGGGCAGGCCGGGGAGCTTTCCTCGCAGTCTCACGGCGATGCCCAGCAGGACGACGACGGTGAAGAGGACCAGACATGCGGCGCCTGTTGCCCGGTTGGCGTACCAGAGGGTTTCGGAGGTCATGCGGCTGCGTCCCCCTCCGTCGTGGCTACTGCTGGTCCGGGGGCTGTGTCCCCAGACCCCCCTTCGGCCTGAACGGCCTCGTCCGCAATCGCCGGACGGGCTGAAAGCGGCCACCCCGGCGTCGTCAGGACCGTCCCGTTTCTCGCCACCAGCCTCGCCGGGAGACCCAGCCCCGTCAGCCAGCGTTCCGCGCCCGCGCCCTTCACCAAAGCCGCCGTGCTCGCCGCGTTGGCGTCGGCGCAGTTCGCCGCTGCCACGGAGACCGTGCGCCAGGGGGTGTGGACAGGGAGGCCCGTGTTCGGGTCGATGACGTGGTGGAGGGTGTGCTCGCCCCGGCGCCAGTGGCGGGCCGCCGTGCCGGAGGTGGCGAGGCCGCCGCTGTGGAGGCCGATGGTGGCGTACGGGCCCTGCGTGGGCGGCTCTTCCACCGGGCCGGTGATGTCCTGGACGCGGATGCGCCAGCCGCCCGCCGGGGGCTTGCCCGCGACCGCGGTGTCGCCGCCGAGGCTCACCAGGACTCCGCAGCCCGCGGCCTGGGCCAGCGTCCGCGCGGCCCGGTCGGCGGCCCATGCCTTCGCGGTGGCGCCCAGGTCGAGGCGGATGCCGGACGGGACGGTGACCGTACCGGTCGCGTGGTCCAGGTGTATCCGCCGCCAGCCGGGGACGCGCCGCACGGTGAGCCTTACCGGGCGGTCGTCCTCCTGGACGAGGGTGAAGTCGCGGTCGTAGCCGAGGGCGTCCAGTGCCGAGCCGACCGTCGGGTCCACGGCTCCGTCGGTGGCCTCTGCCGCACGCAGGGCCACGGCCAGGGCCTCGGCGAGCAGCGGGCTGACCCGGGTCGGACGGCCGTCGGTGTCGTCCAGGGCGGAGAGTTCGGAGTCGGCGCGGAATCGGCTGCAGGAGGCGTCGACCTCGGCCAGATGGCGGGCCAGGAGGAGGTTGCAGGAGTCCAGCATGCCCGGGTCGGTGGTGACGAGACGGACGCTGATGCCTAGGGCACGCCAGTCCGCGGCGGCCGTGGGGCGGACTGCGGTGGCCATCACGACGCCCCCGAGGTGGAGTCGGCGAAGCCGCTGGAGTCCGAGGAGGTCAGGTCGTCGGAGGAGGACTGGAGGTCTGCGGACGCGGAGCCCGAGGAGTCCGCGGAGACCGAGGAAGTCGAGGACGAGCTGTCCGATGAACTGTCCGCGGTGGACGCGTCCGACGACGAGGATGCATCCGTACCGCTGCTCGAACTCGACGACGCCGAACTGGACGTCGAGTCCGCGGTGCCGCTCGCGGTCGTGGTCGCGGCCGACTCCATCGTGCCCACCAGCGCGAACACCCCGGCCGCCGCGGCCAGCGAGACCGCCGCCGCCACGGCCGCCGTACGCCGTACCCCCCTGCGCACCGCCGCGGCGGCTCTCCGCTCCCGCTCCCTGCCCGTCATGGCCGTTCCCCTCCGTAGGACGTGACTCCGTGTCACGCCCTACGGTCGGGCAACGGCCTGAGAGAATTCTGTGAGGCGTCCATACGCCTCCCGAGAACTCTCTGAGAGGTGGCTTTAATACGCGCCGGACATCAGGCAGCGGTCAGGCGGGCGACCGCTTCCTCGACCGTCAGTTCCTCGCGCTCGCCCGTCCGGCGGTCCTTCAGTTCCAGGACGCCCTCGGCCGAACGGCGGCCCGCCACCAGGATCTTCGGTACGCCGATCAGCTCGGCATCCGTGAACTTGACGCCCGGGGAGACACCCGCGCGGTCGTCGACCAGGACCCGGACGCCGGCCGCGGCCAGCTTGTCGGAGACGTCGAGGGCCAGTTCGGTCTGGAGGGCCTTGCCCGCGGCGACGACGTGGACGTCGGCCGGGGCGATCTCCTTGGGCCAGCACAGGCCCTGCTCGTCGGCATGCTGCTCGGCGAGGGCGGCGACCGCGCGGGAGACACCGATACCGTACGAGCCCATGGTCACGCGGACCGGCTTGCCCTGCCGGCCGAGGACGTCGAGGCTGAGGGCGTCGGCGTACTTGCGGCCGAGCTGGAAGATGTGGCCGATCTCGATGGCGCGGTCCAGCTTGAGGCCGGTGCCGCAGGCCGGGCAGGGATCGCCGTCCTGGACGACCACGGAGTCGATGTACTCGTCGACCTCGAAGTCACGGCCGGCGACGACGTTCCTCGCGTGCAGGCCCTCCTTGTTGGCACCGGTGATCCAGGTGGTGCCGGGGGCGATGCGCGGGTCCGCGAAGTAGCGGACCTTCTCCAGTCCCTGCGGGCCGACGTAGCCACGTACGAGGTCGTCGCGGCCGGTGAAGTCCTCGGCGGTGACGAGTTCGACGGCGGCGGGCGCGAAGTGCGCCTCGACCTTGCCCATGTCGACCTCACGGTCACCGGGGACGCCGATCGCGACAATCTCGCCGTCCACCTTGACCAGGAGGTTCTTGAGCGTGGCGGAGGCGGCGACGTTCAGGTGCGCGGCGAGCGTCTCGATGGTCGGGGTGTCGGGGGTGGGGATCTCTTCAAGGGCGGGGACGGCCGAGCCGTCCACCGGCTGGAGCGCGTACGTGATCGCCTCGGAGTTGGCGGCGTAGTCGCAGTTGGGGCAGTCGGCGAAGGTGTCCTCGCCTGCGGCGGCCGGGGCGAGGAACTCCTCGGACTTGGAGCCGCCCATGGCGCCCGCGGTGGCGGCGCAGATGCGGTAGTCGAGGCCGAGACGCGCGAAGATCTTCTGGTAGGCCTCGCGGTGCAGGGCGTACGACTGGGCCAGGCCCTCGTCCTCCGTGTCGAAGGAGTACGAGTCCTTCATGAGGAACTCGCGGCCGCGCAGGATGCCGGCGCGCGGGCGGGCCTCGTCGCGGTACTTGTTCTGGATCTGGTAAAGGATCACCGGCAGGTCCTTGTAGGACGTGCACTGGTCCTTGACCAGGAGGGTGAAGATCTCCTCGTGGGTCGGGCCGAGGAGGTAGTCGCCACCCTTGCGGTCGTTGAGGCGGAACAGCTCCGGGCCGTACTCGTCCCAGCGGCCGGTCGCCTCGTAGGGCTCCCTCGGCAGCAGGGCGGGCAGCGTGACCTCCTGGGCGCCGATGGCGTCCATCTCCTCGCGGACGACGCGCTCCACGTTGGCCAGGACCTTCTTGCCGAGCGGCAGCCAGGACCACAGACCGGCGGCCGTACGACGCACATAACCCGCCCTGACCAGCAGCTTGTGGCTGAGCACCTCGGCGTCGGCGGGGTCGTCACGCAGTGTCTTGACCATCAAACGGGACATGCGCTGGACCTGGGCCTGGGCCATGATTCTCGACTCCTGCTGCTTAAGGGTGATGGCAGGAGGTTAGCCGGGGGGTGCGGGACGGTGGAAATCGACTAGCGCCTGCGCAGCGGGAGGGGGGCTCCCATCACCGCGTACGGCTTCGGGGCGCTGGGGAAGAGGACCTGGCGGGCCAGGTCCTCGTAGCCGAGGGAGTGGTAGAGGCCGCGGGCCGGGCTGTCGGTGTCGATCGCGGAGAGGATCGAGCGGGGTTCGGCGGCGCCGTGGGTGATGGCGGTGATGAGGGCGCGGCCGACGCCGATGTTCTGGTAGGTCGGGTGGACGTGCAGTTCGGTGATGACGAAGGAGTCGTCGAGCCAGGCGTCGTGGCCCTGTCGGCGCAGATACGGCTCGACGACGGTGGACCACCAGTGCGTACGGTCGTTCGGCATGCCGTACACGAACCCGGCGAGCCGTCCCCCGGGGGTGGTCGCGCCGAGCGCTCGGGCACCGGGGTAGGTCAGATGCCGCAGGACGATCTGCCTGCGTACGGCGATTTCGTCGGCGCCCAGCCCGAACGCCACGGCCTGGACGGCGAGCGCCTCGTCGACCCGGGCGGTGAGGTCCAGGGGGCCGATGACCACGTCCTGAGGGCGGGGGTGCTGGCGGCCATGACCGGGGAAGCGCGGCATGTCCGGAGACTACAGGGGGTGCGGAGCGTCCTTACCGGCTGCGGGGCGGATGTGGCTGACCTCCCATGCGTCTCCGGGTTGTTCGGGTTTCGCGGGGTACTTCAGAACAGGACGCTCATGAAAGCTCCGACTTCCTGGAAGCCCACCCTCAGGTACGTCCGGCGGGCCGGGGTGTTGAAGTCGTTCACGTACAGGCTGACCACTGGAGCCACGTCCGCGAGGGCGTAGCGCAGGACGGCGGCCATGCCGGGGGCGGCGAGGCCCAGGCCCCGGTATTCGGGGGCCACCCATACGCCCTGGATCTGGCAGGCCTGCGCGGTCGCGGCGCCGACCTCCGCCTTGAAGGCGACCTTGCCGTGTTCGTCGAGGCGGGCGAACGAGCGGCCGGAACCGACCAGTTCGGCGACCCTGGCCTGGTAGAGGAGGCCGCCGTCGCCGGCGAGCGGCGAGATGCCGACCTCCTCGGTGAACATCGCCACGCACGCCGGCATGATCGTCTCCATCTCGTCCTTGCGGATACGGCGGACGTACGGATCCGGAGCGACGAGAGAGGGGTCGGGCAGCCGGTCGGTGACCATGAGGGGCTGGTGGCGGCGGACTTCCCGGGCGGGGCCCCAGCTCGGTTCGAGCAGGCGCCACAGCTGGGTGGTGGCTTCGGCGGGGCCGACGATGGAGGAGCAGCGGCGGCCCGCTCGCCTGGCCCGGTCGGCGAAGGCGCGTACGGCGCGAGGGGTGGCGCAGATCGGGACGAGGTTGGCGCCCGCGTAGCAGAGGGAGGTGAGCATGCCGTCCTCGTACCAGCCCCACATCTCGCCGCCGAGGCGCCAGGGGTCGAGGCCGGCGATCTGGACACGGGACGTCACGAAGGCGTTCGCAACCGGCTCGCGGCCGAGGACAGCGAGTGCGGCGTCCAGGTCGCCCGGTTCGAGCACCCGGGAGGTGGTCTGCGTCAACACGTGCGGGCCTCACCATGCGGTCTGCTGATCTCCGCACTGTACCTGCGGAAGCTGAGCGGCGTCGCCCTGTGTTTGTGTGCCGCTCGCCTGTCGGTGGACGTCGGCTGGCGTGCCGTCCCTGGGGGCTGCCGCCCCCGGACCCCCGCTCCGGCCCTGAACGGGCCTTGTCCTCGAACGCCGGACGGGCTGGGGTGCCTGGGCCGACACGGAGAAGGCACCGCCCCGGCTGCAGAGACCACCGGGGCGCGGGCGAGAAAGAAACCGGGGCTCAACCTG
>NZ_JAVFVX010000082.1:0-35391 GCF_033441795.1 Streptomyces sp. ADMS
TCCGCTTCCAGCTGTCCACCAACATCGGCGCCATCCTCACCCTGCTCGCCACCGTGCTGGCCGGACTGCCCGCCCCCATGTCCGCGATCCAACTGCTCTGGGTCAACATCATCATGGACGGACCGCCCGCGATGGCCCTGGGCGTCGACCCTCCGCGCGAGAACGTGATGCACCGCCCGCCCCGCCCGCCCGGCGAACGCATCCTGAACGCCCGCCGTCTCACAGCGATCACCCGTACCGGCGCCGTCATGGCCACCGGTACGGTGGCCGTCTTCGCCACCGCCCGGCACCTCACCGACACCACCACCGCCACCACCCTGGCCTTCACCACCTTCGTCCTCTACCAGCTCTTCAACGCCCTCGCCGCGCGCAGCGAGGAAGGACCCGTCCTCGGCCGCCACCAGCTGCACAACCGCACCCTGTGGATCTGCCTCGCCGCCGTCCTCACCCTGCAGGTCGTCGCCGTCCAAGCCCCCTTCGCCCAGGGCGTCTTCGACACCGTCCCTCTCAGCCCCGCCCAATGGGCGATCTGCCTCGCCACCGCCTCCACCGTGCTGCTGACCGAACACGTCTGGCGCATGGGACGGGCACGCATCGGCCGAGCCGCCCGCCGGAGCGGCACGCACTGACCGTCGGCGACACGGGCCTGCCGCCCTCGGGGTGGCGCGCCCGAGCGGGTGGCACGGTGGCGTCATGGAAGGATTCGGGTTCGACCTCGCACTCATCGCCGCACTGATCGTGCTCAACGCGCTCTTCGCCGGCAGCGAGATCGCGCTCATTTCCCTGCGGGAAAGCCAGTTGCGCCGCCTGAGGCGCCGCGGGGGAGCCCGCGCGGCCCGGCTGACGCATCTGACCGAAGACCCCAACCGTTTTCTGGCCACCATCCAGATCGGCATCACCCTGGCCGGATTCCTGGCCTCCGCCACCGCCGCCGTCTCCCTGGCCGAGCCCCTGGTGCCCGCCCTGGGATTCGCCGGACCGGCCGCCGAGCCGCTGGCTATCGCGCTCGTGACCCTGGCGCTCGCCTTCGTCACGCTGGTGGCCGGCGAACTCGCGCCCAAGCGCCTGGCCATGCAGTACGCCCAGCGGTGGGCCCTGCTGGCGGCCACCCCCCTCGACCTCCTCGCCACAGGGGCACGCCCGGCCGTCTGGGCCCTCAGCCAGGCCAGCGACCTGATCGTCCGCCTCCTCGGCGGCAACCCACGCGCACTCCAGCAGCCGCCCAGCCCCGAGGAACTGCGGGACATGGTCATCAGCCACCGCGGCCTGACCACACAGCAGCGGACCATTATCTCCAGCGCCCTGGAGATCCACGAGCGCCCCCTGCGCACCGTTCTCGTTCCACGCCGTGAAGTGTTCACCCTGCCCGATGACATGCCGACCGCCCAGGCCCGCATGGCCCTGGCCCAAGCCGGACACTCCCGCGCCCCCGTCCTACAAGCGGGCCACTTCGACGACGTCGTCGGCGTCATTCACCTGCGCGAGCTGACCACCAGCGACGACACCACCCCCATCAGCGGCCTCGTCCGGCCGGCGCTGTTCCTCTCCGACTTCATGAAGGTCTCCGAAGCCCTGCGGCGCCTGATGACCGCCCACGAGCAGTTCGCCCTCGTCGTCGACGAACACGGTTCCGTCGACGGCATCGTCACCATCGAGGACCTCCTCGAGGAGATCGTCGGCGAAATCTACGACGAGACCGACCACACCGCGGCAACCGACTACGCCCAGCCCGACGGATCCCTGCTCCTGCCCGGCAGCTTCCCCCTCCACGACCTGCCCGACCTCGGAGTCGACCTCGGCGACCTCGCCCACGGCCCGTACACGACCGTCGCCGGCGTCGCCCTGGCCCGGCTCGGACGTCTGCCGCAGCACCCCGGCGACAGCATCCAGCTCGGGGACTGGACCCTGGAGATCACCGGCATCCACCGCCATACAGTCACCGCCGTCCGCCTGAGGATCCGCCGGGGGCAGTAACCCCCGGCCGGACGCACACGTACGTGGCCAGCCGAGGCGACCCGGCATACACGTTCCCGCTTACGCGAAAATTGTTTCGCGTAAATATTGACGCACTTCATGGTGGCAGGGATGCTGGAGGTGCTCCTTTACTTTCTCTTGAAGGTTGCGATGGCCATGAACGCCTCAGCCCTGCATCACCCCCCGACCACAGACGCCGTTCCCGCATCCGGCTGTTCGCGCCCGCGGTATCCCGTGGGTGCGGTGCTAACCGATCGTCTCGACGACGCCCCGGTGGTGGATGCCGCGGTCCGGCTCGCCGCCGCCCGAGGTGCGCCGCTGCTGTTGATCGCGGTACTGCCGCCACTGCCGCCCCGGGCCGCGACGCCCCGTCCGGACAGCGCGGCGACCCGCGCGGTGCTGGGGCGGGCGCTGCCGCGTGTGGCCCGCGCCGGTATCGCCTACCAGCCGGCCGTCTACCATCGTCCGGCCGGACGCGCCGGGCGGCTGGGTGCCGCAAAGGGCCTGCTGGACACAGCAGTCGTCCACGGCTGCTCGCTGCTCGTCATCTCCCTCACGGGACCGGCGGGACTTGATGCCTGCACGGTGATGGAAGCGGCCGCCATCCGCGGCGGCCCGTTCATCCATGCGGCCTCCCCTGTGCCCTGGGCGACCCTGGCCGCGCCCTGCCCCCCGACGTGACCGCACCGCAGGACGGCGCGCCCTGCGACCCGCTCGGCCGGGCCAGTGAGGGGTGAGCCGTCCCTGGGCCGGGTCGCGGAATCGACGCCGGGCGATGCCTCACAGGGAGAGGGCGACCCCGAACCGGGGATGCCGCACGCGGACGCCGGCGCGGGGCCAGAGGAAGGGCGTCGCATCGGGTCCGTGGCGACGGAGCCCGTCCGGCGGCGTTACGGAGCGGCACGCTCGGGATCGGCGGCGGGCGTGTCCTCGCGGTGCAGGAAGGTGGCCAGCAGGTCGCCGACGGGGTGGTCGGCTTCGGCGGGGTGGCGCAGGGCGACGGTGGGGTCGATGGTGTAGTGGTTGCGGCGACCGACGCGGGTGCGGGTGAGATATCCGGCGGCTTCGAGGTCAGCCACGATCAGCTGCACGGCGCGTTCAGTGATGCCGATCAGACTGGCGACGTCACGTCCCCGTGCTTCCGGATCTCGGGCAAGGGCGATCAGGACGCGGGCGTGGTTGGTCAGGAACGTCCACTGGTCATTGCGCGCGGCAGAGGGCTGGCTCATGCCCCTCATCATACGAAGCCGACTTCGCATAACCATCAGCTTTTCGCGAAACTATATTGACGAAAAAGTTTTCGCGTAACTCTTGACGGGAATCAACGCGGCGGGTGACGCTGAACACACCCCCACCTCCTCCTCGACCCCACTGAAAGGGGGTCACGATGTCCCCCCAGACCCTGACCGAGACCCGTACCGCGGACACCGGCACGCCCGTTCTGCCGCTGTCCCTGCCGCACCCGGTCACCGCGCTGGTGACCAACCGGCCCGACGACCTCGCCGTGGTGGACGCCGCGGCCCGCCTGGCCGCCCCCCGCGAGGCGCCGGTGCTGCTGGTCGCCATCCTGCTCGCCCCGCGGCAAGTACCCGACCGGGCGCGCGTGGACGCGCAGGCGGCCCGGGTGTTCCTGGCCCGCGTACTGCCCCGGCTGCGCCGCGCGGGCGTCGGCTACATCCCGGTCGCCCACCCCGTCCCGGCCGACAGCGGCGGGCAACCACGGCTGCGGGCCGCGGGCGGGGTACTGGCCCTGGCCGCACGGCACCACTCCCCGCTCGTCGTCGCCTCCAGCCGGGGACCGGCCGGTCTGGACGCCCATAGCCTGATCGAAGCCTCAAGCCCGCGCGGCGGGCCCTTCGTCTACGCCGTCGCCCCCATCCGCTGGACGGTGCCCGTCGCCGGCGCCGACGTGGGCCCGGCCGACCTCTCGCCCGCCGGGGTGCGCAACGTGTGGAGGCTCGCCCAGCGGCGCCTGCCCGCAGCCGCCCGGCCGGTGAGAGACGCGTGATGGGCGGGCTGACCGCGCTCGCTGGCTGCTGGCACTGGTGGACCTGGCCGTCGGCGGACTGCGCGTCGCGCTCGCGATGTGCCCGCGCCGCCACATGGCCGCCGCCCGCCGGCCCGCGTAACCATAGGAGGTGAGCGCCTGCGTGGAACCGAACCCGCGGCCCGGGCCCGGCTCTCCCTCCGTATCCCGCCAGGGGCCGGCGCCCGCCCCTTTCCCCTTTGCCCCCTCTGTCTCCGTCTGAGGAAGCCGATCAACCATGAATGAGCTGTCGTTCACCGTCCCACTGTGGGTGTGGGCCGCGGTCACCATCGGTATCGGCCTGATGCTCGCTATCGACCTGATCGCCCACCGCGACAACCACGTGATCGGCTTTCGCGAGGCCGCGCTGTGGAGCGCGTTCTGGATCGCCATCGGCCTCGGCTTCGGCCTGATCCTCCTGGCCTGGCAGGGCGGGGAGGTGTCCTCCACCTACTACGCCGGCTACCTGATCGAAAAGGCCCTGTCGATCGACAACGTCTTCGTGTTCGCGCTGGTGTTCTCCTTCTTCGCCGTCCCCGACGCCTACCAGCACAAGGTTCTGTTCTGGGGCGTCCTCGGCGCGCTGGCCGCGCGGCTGGTGTTCATCTTCATCGGCGCCGAACTGCTCCAGGTGTTCTTCTGGACCGCCTACCTGTTCGGCGCGTTCCTGATCTGGACCGGCTGGAAGATGGCCGTCTCCAAGGACGAGGAAGTCCACCCCGACCGCAACCCCGTCGTCCGCCTGGTCAAGAAACTCATCCCCACCGACCCGAAGTTCCACGGCGCCAAGTTCTTCATCCGCGTCGACGGCAAGCGCGTGGCCACCCTGCTGTTCGTGGCCCTGGTCGCCGTCGAGGCCACCGACCTGATCTTCGCCGTCGACTCCGTCGCCGCCATCCTCGCGATCACCACCAACACCTTCCTGGTGTGGACCGCCAACGCCTTCGCCATCCTGGGCCTGCGCAGCCTGTACTTCTGCCTCGCCGGACTCCTGCGCCGCTTCGCCTACCTTCACTACGGCCTCGCGGTCCTCCTCGCCTTCGCCGGCGTCAAACTCATCCTCTCCGAAACCCCCGTCGGCAAGCTCCCCATCCCCCTCACCCTCGGCGTCATCACCCTCACCATCACCGTCTCCATCGCCTGGTCCCTGATCGCCACCCGCAACCAGCCCGCCGAAACCGACGACCAGCAACCGGCCGGGACTGAGGCAGACGGCACCACCGGAGCAGACCAGCCTCCCACCGACCCCACAAGCCACCAGTCCGCTGCCAGCCGCAGCCCGCACGAAAAGGACTCGCCATGACCACGATCCAGGCGCCCCAGCCGGCCGCCCCGTCCCCGGCTCCGCCGGAGGTCCACGTCCACCGCTTCTCCCCGCGTGCCGACGGCAGCGTCCTTGCGCTGTTCACCGGCTCCCGCGCCGACCAGGCGGTGGCCGCCCACGCGGCCGACCTCGCCGCCCGCACCGACCACCCGGTCACGGCCGCCGCCGTCGTCGTCCGCAGCACCGGCTTCAGCATCAACGCCCTGCTGCACCACGCCCGCAGCCGGCGCATCCACGCCGAGACCGACGCCATCCTCGCCCCGGTGCTGCCGGTCATCGCCCGCGCAGGCCCCGCCAGGACCACCACCCTGGTCGCGCCCGCGCACATCAACCCCTACCGGAGCCTGCCCGTCGACCGGGTCGAGCGACTCGCCGAGCGCGCCGGAACCGAGGTGGCCGTCAGTCCGGTCACCCTGACCGGATACACCTCTCCCATCGCACGGCATCTGCGTCCAGCCGCCGCCGGACCACGCCTCACGGCGGACAGAGCAGACCGAAGCAGGCGCGGAGCTCTGCTTGGCGGCTCAGCGGAACAGGGAAGGTCGTGATGGCTGCTCGGGTCGTAGTCGGCATCGACGGCTCGGCGTCGAGTCTGGTCGCAGTCGAGGCGGCGACACGAGAGGCCCGGTGGCGGGACGCGGACCTGCACCTGGTCCACGCGTTCATCTGGCCTGTGATGCATGTACCGCTGGGCCCGTCAGCGCTGGGCCCGCCCGAGGGCGGCCTGCGGAACATGGCCGACCGCCTGGTGGCCGAGGCCGAGGAGCACGCCAGGAAGGTAGCACCCGACGTGAGGGTCACGTCCGCTGTGGTGACTGGGGAACCGCTGACGGTACTCCAAGCCCAGTCACGGACCGCGCAGCTCGTGGTGATCGGGTCGAGGCACATGGGTGGCTTCATCGGCCTGATGGTGGGATCGACAGCGGTACACCTGACCGCTCACGGCCACTGCCCGACCCTGGTGATGCAGGCACCCGGCGACGCCACGGGGCCCATCGTGCTCGGGGTCGACGGATCCCCGGCCGGTGCACGAGCAATCGAGTTCGCCTTCGCCGAAGCGGCGCTGCGCCAAGCCGACGTGCTCGCCCTGCACACCTGGACCCCCTGGAACGCGCAGATGCCTGCACCGATCGACCCAGCCATGCCGTACGCGGGCACGCCAGGCTCGCTGGCCGAACGCGAGGCGTGTCTGCTGTCTGAGGCACTCGCAGGCCATCAGGACAGGTACCCGGGAGTGCATGTCGAACGTCAGGTCGTGCGGCAAGGGACCCGTGAGGCACTGATCGAGGCCAGCCGTACCGCCCAGCTGCTGGTCGTCGGCGCCCGCGGGCGTGGCGGATTCGCCGGCCTGCTGCTGGGATCGGTGAGCCAGGCCATGCTCAACCACGCGCACTGCCCCGTCGCGGTGGTTTCAGGAGCCAGTACAGCCCGGTGAGCGACCACCAGTCCGCACCCGCGGGCCTCCGCAGCTCACCGACCAATCAATCTAGACAATAGCCACGGTTCGGTTGATCCTCGACGCCTTGACCGGCGTCACTCAAGATCAAGTCCTCAGCCAAGGTTGTCCGGTTGTCGAGGCCGGGCACCTGCACGAGGCGGCATCCGCTGTATCTCATACCTCGCCGACTGTGCTCCGGACAGCTGACGCTGCCGATGTGTCCCGCCCGGAGGTGCCGTGAGGCGCGGAGTCGCATTGCACGGCGAGGTGGGCGGCATAACGGTCGAGTCGGCGGCGGAGCTCGAGGCGCCCGGCCTTCTGGTGGGCGGGGGTGAGGAACTGGCCGACCTGGTCGACCAGCAGCTTCCTGTCCCGGCTGGCAAGCGCCGCTGCGGCTAGAAGAGGACAGTTGAGATGCTCGGACTGGGTGACCTCAGCCCATACGGGAATCTTGGCAAGGTTAGGCTGTTGCCGTGCCAGGCGGTCGAGCTTGGGAATACCGTGGCACAGCTCGGGCCAATCGAGTGCCGGCATTCCGCCAGGTGGCCATGGCCCGACGCCGTCGTACGTAGTTCACCCGGTTGGGGTTGCTGTCGAGTTCGGCGGCGATCCGTTCGACGCCGGCTTCTAACTCCTCCCACAGATTGCTGGGCATCGCCCCGCCGAGTACGTCGAGCGTCCTGGCGGCGCTGCCGCGCTGCATGCCCAGTGTCTCGGCGCATTCAGCCCAGGTGCCGCCGGCAGTCATCTCCATCAGCTTCAGGGACGCTGCTCGCCGCAGGTGGCGCACGGTCTTGCTGTTGACCTGCGGCATATGGTCGATGAGGTGCGCGAGATGGTCGTCGAACCAGGCTTGCGGCAGCAGCTGCGGTACCTCCTCGGCGCTGAGCCGCAGTCCCGTGAGGGGATTCGCAGGTGACCGGGTCCACGACTGCTGCCGCCAGCGTGGAAGATTCGACGCCGTCGGACCCGCAGCATCTGGTAGGCCCGCGTCGGGGCTCGCTCATAGGCCGCCTGTACCAGTGGCTGAACGCGTTCTCGTAGCGACGCGGGCTCGCGAGTGCCAAGGAGGGTGTCGGCAGCGAGGAGAAGGGCTCCGCAGGTTGCCGGGTCGGTCAGGGCCGGCCACAGGCCCGGCATGTACTTGCTGGTGGCCACAGGGCTGTCCAGGGTTGCGGTGATCGGTGCGGCGTGGGCGTCGACGAGGGCGGCTGTCGCGCGTGTGGGCGCGAGATCGGCTCCAGCAGGCCAGCTGAGCTTGATCAACTGGCCTGCGAGGATGAGATCGAGGTAGGGATCGCCCGGCTCTCCGGCAGCAGGTCGGGCTGGCTCGGGTGTGAGCCGCCGGTCCAGGCGTTCCTGCAAGGCGATCATGCGGGCTCGCTCCTCCGTGGACAGGTGGCTTCCGCTGGTCTGAGGAACCGTGCTTTAGCCGGGCCCCGAAGGCTTCCCGGTGGGGAACGCGTCGTCCGGCAGAGGCTTTCTCCGAGATCGGGTGCGGCACTGCAGGGGATGGAGGCCGTCGCGCTGTGGTTGCCGGGTCAGGCTTCTGACCCTCTGTCAACACCTTCCGCATCTCGGCGGAAGCTCAGTGGGGCCTGCCCCGGACACCGGGACGGGGCACTCCCGCTCCGCCGTGGCCGCGCAGCCGCTCGCCGTATGGCCGGCGCGAGGAGATCCGGCTGACGGGGCGCTGCTACGCCGGAGGCGGATGTGGCCGGATGTGACGGGTGGAGGAGGTCTTTCTTCAGGATGTCGCGGCCGACGTTGGGTGGCCGCGGCCAGAGGGATCTGCCAAGCGGTGCCGGGCCACCGGAAACGTCGCTCCCATCCCACCCGGCGAATCGAACACCGAACCCCCACACCAGGGACGCGAACCCGCAAGCCCCAAACATCGCGCGAAGTCTGCCTTGCTTGACGGCGGCCAGTAGATAAACGCACTGGCCGTTGACACTTGCTCCTCGCCATCTCACGGCGGAGCCCGCGCATATCGCGGGTACTGACGGGGCCAGATTCCGGCCGCAGGGGAGGAGGACCCTTCGTCGGACTCGTGTGGATCCCGCGACTTCCTGCCAGCCGATGGGACGAGATGCGTCCCCCTGGTGAAGCAGGCGCGGCAGGGCCTGCCCACGTACTCTCGAAAGTGGGCGAGTCGAATTCGGGTGCTGATGGCGGCGCCTGGTGAACCGGTGAGTCCCCCTCCGCTCGATCTCGGTGCCGACGGCATCGGGAAGAGGCAGGGACGCCGACGAGCAGCAGGCTGAGGGAGCATCCCATGCGCGCACACGTCGGAGACTGGATCGTGGCATGACCGGTATCTACGCAGTGATCCGTCCGGACGCATCATTGCAGTTCCGCGACGGCGTCCCGGACCAGATGTGCAAGGACGCCGACCCGCACCACAAAGCCCCGGCCGCCTTCACCATCCAGCGCCCTGCCGGGGGCGGTAACGGCCTACACGGCCACGTCGCCGATACCTCCGCCCTGGACGGCGACGCGTATCCGCCGAACCACGTTGCCAGCCCGCTCGTGGCCGCCCTCGGTGGCCCGGACCAATATATTTTCGGCAACCTGACCATCTGCGGCAGCAGAACCACCCCCGACACCGGAGAAATAACCCTGTGCAGCCTGACAGAGACACAGCAGCGGCTCATCCATGACGTCCACACCACCGTTTCCAAGGAAATTGAAAGCGCCCCATAGATTCGGCTGACGCTGCCACAGGGTCCGACGTACCAGGCCACATGCGATCGAAGGCGTTCCGCTACGTACGTCAGGAGCGCATCAACAGAGCGTCCAGGGGCTCGCTGTTGTGCAGGCGGTCGATGGCGTCGGCGAGCAGCGGGGCCACGGACCGTACCTGGAGCGGCAGTTGCCGCGTCTGCCGTGTGGCGAGCGTGTCGGTGACGATAACGCGGCGCAGCGGGAGCTGTGCGAGCCGGTCCCGGGCGTCTCCCGCCAGGAGGCCGTGAGTCGCGGCCACGGTGATGTCCGGAGCGGTCCCGCAGGAGAGCAGGACGCGCACCGCCGCTTCCACCGTTGCGCCCGTACTGATCATGTCGTCCACGATGACCGCGGGCCGGCCTGCGACATCACCGACCAGTTCCTCGGCCTGCACACGCGTGCCCGACTCGCGAGTCTTGCGTACCACAGCCACAGGGCGCCGCAGCAGTCCGGCGTAGTGCTCGGCCAGCTTGACCGCACCAAGGTCGGGTGACACCACCACAGCCGTACCGGGTGTCTCCTCGCCAAGCGCGGCAGCGATGGTCGGCACCGCTGTCAGCATCTCCACCGGCATGCCGCACATCGCCTCCAGCGCGGCGGTGTGCGGGTCCACGACGACCAACCGGTCCGCACCCGCAGCCTCAAGTGCCTCGGCCACGACCCGGGCGCCCACCGGCTGGCCCACCCGTACGCGGCGGTCCTGCCGGGCGTAGCCGAAGTACGGGACAACGGCGGTGAGCCTGTGCGCACCACCCCGGCGACAGGCATCCAGCAACAGGAGCAACTCGATCAGGTGCTCGTTCACCGCAGGCCCCGTGGGCTGAACGACATACACGTCCTCGCCCTGCACATGGCCGACAACGGGCCGCAGTTCACCATCCGGGAACCGCTCCAGCTCGCAGGCCACCGGCGCAGTGTCCAACGCCGCTGCGACAGCGTCGGCAAGCGCTCGATGAGCCGTACCCGCCACAACACCCGCGCTCATCATTTCCTCCCAGCCTCGCCAAAGCCCGCCAGGACCTTGAGCATCGCAGGCCACCTGCTGCACTCCCCGGGCTTTCGGCTCGTCCTGCTCCGTCCTCCAAGATCTCTCGCCCCGGCCACACACCGCGGTCGCGTCGCGTTCTCCGACACCGGCGCTCGGGGTTCGTGAACCGGCAGTAGGGCATCCGAGGGCATGGCGCCTTGAGCACCGCTGCGGAATGGAAGGCTCCGCTGATCGATGCCCCGGCCCACCATCACGTCACTGCAGAGGAAGAGGGGGACCAGGTCCGCACGCATGATCCCAGGCTAAGCGGTCAGGGCCTCGTCGTCCTCCCGGTCACGCCGCCAGGAGAGGCCCAGCGATACGCTCCCAAGCCCCTGTTCTGCGGGCACCGGTCGACCGTTGTTTACTGGCTATGAGCGGTGGCCAGCAGGGCCCACGCTGCCGGGACCGACCCGAGCGGTGGTGGTTGCCCTTCGATTGGTGGATACCTGTACCAGGTGCAGTTCAACGGTGCGCTGCGACCGCTGTGCCCATGGGCCGAGGAATTTCGGCAAGCCGCAGCGTGAGGGCGGCCTGTCCACCCACGGCATCCTTGCAGCATGGCTGGCTGGCCGGGCTGCACGGGACCGAGGAATGGCGACCGGACCTCCTTGATCCCTCCGACAGTGGCGCATCCGGCCGCGAGCGAGTGCCCGTAACGGCCGACCCAATGACCGCCCCGCGAGGAGGTCCGACATGCCGCAGAACCATCCCGAAGAAATCAATGCCACGCTCGATCCGGAAGCCCGATTGGGCCAGTTGGAAGCGCAGGTTGCGACCCTGGCCGAGGCCGTCCGGGTACTTGCCCGTGGTCTGGAGAACATCCCGTCGAAGGACGTTCCGCCCGAGGAAGCTGCACGCGGTGCACGACTCGCCCACGAACTCCTGCTCTCCCAGGGCCTGTAGACGCACCGTAACGCCGGAGAAGACGGTGTCGGCCGCGGTGGCCGGCACCGGCACCGGCCTGCGCCTGGGACGTTTCGGCCGAAGATACCCACTGGGAGTCGGCGATGACGCATGCACCAGAACGTAAACCGATCGTGGCCGGTATCGACCCCGATCCCGGAAAGCGCATGGCGCTCGCCTGGGCCGCCGACGAAGCGGACCGACGCCGCCTGCCGCTGCTGTTGGTCCTCGCGCAGAACGTACCGACCTCCGGGTACCGGCCGATGGGCGGGCGGCCGTCCTGGGAGGAGTGGAACCAGGCGCTGCATGCGACGGGAGATCGCGTGCTGAAGGAGGCTGTCGCCTACGTCGAGTCCCGGCATCCACGGGTGCGGGTGTCCGGGCTGCTGGCCGAGGGGCATCCGGCGTGGGTGCTGCGTGAGCAGGCGCAGCACGCCACGGAGGTCGTACTTGGTTCCTGGCACCTGAGTGCGCTCCAGGAGCTGTTCACCTCGGCCGCCGTCGCCCTGCCGCTCATCGCCCACGCGCCCTGTCCCGTGGTGGTCGTACCCGAGTCGGAGCACATCACCCAGCAGCCGCCGTATTTCGTGGTCGGGGTCGACGGCAGCCCTCAGTCCGCCGCCGCCGTGGACTTCGCCTTCGAGGAAGCCGCCCTGCGTGGCGCGGTCCTGCGGGCCCTGTACGTGTGGCACCCTCCGCTGCTCGGCGTCCTGGACGAGGACGCGGCCGTCCAGGAGTGCCGTCGGCTGCTGTCGGAGACGGTGGCCGGACGTACCGCCGCCCATCCGGAGGTGGAACTGCACCACGAGGTCGTACAGGGCCACCCTGTACAGGTCCTGGCCAAGGCGTCCGAACACGCCCTCGGTCTGGTCGTGGGCACACGTGGGCACGGCGGCTTCACCGGCATGCTGCTGGGCTCCGTCAGCCAGGGCGTACTGCACCACGCCCGCTGCCCGGTCATCACCGTCCCGCACGCGTCCAACCAGTAGCCCGCAGTTCACCGGAAGGAGACTCCTCACGCCGGAACGCGAAACGGCAGCCATGTCCCGGCGCGGGTGCGCCGGAGGCCGCGGGATGCCGACCAGTCGGCGCGTGGTGCGGGCGTTGCCCGGGGCGAACTGGAGGCGCGCGGCACGCTGTGCTGCCGGCGTGCGGTGAGTTCGTACCGGACGTCTCCCCTGCCCGCTGGGGTGTTTCTGACGGGTTGAACCGCGGCGGTGAGGTCGGGAGCCACTGCTCCGGCAACAAGAACGGGATCCACCTGGCTTCGTTCGGATACGGCGTGCCGCTTTCGAAGCAATGGGCGAGTTGGACTGTTTGACCGTGTCACGCTGTGCTCTTGTTTGATCACGGTCGTGTCAGGAGGTCAAGGTGTACCGCCCACGTGAATGGCTGTACGAGCGGATTCTTCGTGGCTGCCGCGCGGACCTCACGGTCTCGGCGCGGGCGTTGGCCCCGCGCGAGGGCCGCCCGCTGGAGCTGATCGAGGACTCCGGTACGGGCAAGTCTCGTCTGCTGATCGGGGCGGGCACTGCCATCGCTGAAGCGGGGCGGTCCGTCCGATGTACGACAACGTCTGCCCTGGTCAACGAGCTCGCCGAGGCAGACGCGGCCAAGCGATTGAGCTCCGTCACCACCCGCTGCAGCAAGGTCGACCTGTTGGGCCTGGGCGAGTTCGGGTACCTGACCTGGACGAGAAGGGCGCCAAACTACCGTTCCAGATCTTCACTGAGCGCCAGGAACGCAAGGCCACCGGCGGTGGCCTCCAACACCCCGTTCAGCGAGGGGGACAAGACCTTCACCGACCTGAAGTTCTGCGCGGCGACCGTCGACCGGCTCGCCTGCATAGGCACGCTAATCCAGACCGGAACCGACGCCCACCGGCTTAAGGCCACCGAAACCGAACACCACACCACCAGGCGGCCATGATGCCAAGGAACAGCGAAGAGCCCCAGCAGCCGCCTGCCATGGAGCCGCGGCTGCGTCTGGGTGCCGAGCTGGAGCGGATCGCCGAGCAGCTCAGGTCACTGGCCCGGGCCCAGGACGAGTTGCACGATCTGTACGAGGCCGTCCTGAGCCGGGACGTCGAGCTGCCCGTCGTGCTGAGTTTGATCGTATCCACCGCTATGGACCTGGTCGGTGCCCGCTACGGCGCACTGGGCGTGCTCGACGAGAACGGCGACAACCTCGCGCTGTTCGTCCCCAAGGGCCTGTCTGAGCAGGAGAAGGCCGACTTGGCCGACGTGGACCTTCCCCGCGGGCGCGGCCTGCTCGGGCACCTGATCACCTATCCCCACCCGCTGCGCGTCGATGACATCCCTGCCCACCCGGACTCTGCCGGTTTCCCGCCAGGCCACCCACCCCTGCGCACCCTGCTGGGAGCACCGATCAACATCCGCGGGAAGATCTACGGAGACCTGTATGTCTCCGAGCGGCTCGACGGCCGACCCTTCGACCCCCACGACGAAGCCTTGATCGTCGCGCTGGCCGGTGCCGCGGGCCTGGCCATCGACGACGCCCGCCTGTACGAGCAGACCAGCCTCGACGCCGAGCGGTTCCAGCGCCTCCTGCTACCGCGGCTCCCCGAGCACCTGGAGCCATTCGACGCTGCCGCCGCTTACGTCCCCGCCACGACCCCTGGCCACGTCGGCGGAGACTGGTACGACGCACTGCTGGTCCCCGACCAAGCCTGCGCCGCGGTCATCGGCGACGTCGTCGGACACGATCTCCAGGCCGCCGCCGCCATGAGCCAGGCCCGTAACATGCTGCGCGGACTCCTCTACGACCGGCACACCGCGCCCAGCGCCGTCCTCACCCAGCTCGACCGCGCCCTCCACGCCATTACCGACAATCCCGTCACCACCGCATGTCTCGCACGCATCGAACCCGGACAACCGGACGGTTGGATGCTGCGCTGGAGCACCGCAGGCCACCCCCCACCTCTGCTGGTCACCCCCGACCGCCGGGCCCGCTACCTCTACGCCGACCCTGATCTGCCCCTCGGCGTCGACACCGCCCGCCCACGCCACGACCACACCCACCCCCTGCCTGCCGGAGCCACGCTGATCTTCTTCACCGACGGGCTTGTCGAACACCGCGAGCACTCGATCGAAGAGGGCCTGGAACGCCTCTCCGCCATCGCTGCCACCCACGCCGCCCTGCCCCTGCACGACTTCGTGCAAGCACTGGCCGACCAACACCCCAGCGACGGCCACGACGACATGGCCATCCTCGCGCTGAGCATCCCGTACGTCTGCCCCCCAGGCCCCTAGGCACACAAGAGGACCGGGCCCACCGAACCACGCCTGGCAAGGAAGGAAGCGGCCCGAGGGACTCGTAACCGCCGATCCAACGAGCAGCCACCTCTCGTCCCGGCCGGCACTAACGGCGTCTTCGCTGCAAGAACGTGGTGGTCATGGATCGGATCCACGGCCTGCCGCACCAGGCATGCGGTTCCTGCGGCGATGGTGGGCCGAGGGCTCGGAGTACGGCCGTCACGGGGCGTCGTCATGCTCTCGCGCCACGGTACTGGGAGAGCCGGCTCCCGGTGGTCTTTCGAACGCACCGGGAGGGTCGGTGGCCCCGGTGCTCGCCCATGTCATCAACCGCTTGTACAACAGCAGCGAGCAAGTCCTCGTGTTCACGGTTCGCGCGGGGGTGCGCACCGGGGCCGGCATACGGGTCTTGGCACCGGGCACCCAAGGCGCTCCGTGGCCAGGCAGAGGGATCGTGCCGCTGCGCCTGAGCGCCGACCGTGGCCGAGCACGGGTTCAGCTTCGGGCCGCACGCGGAATCGGGGCCATGTGGTCGGTGAACCAGTCACGGGCCAGATCGGTGACCTTCTCCAGGGCACCGGGTTCCTCGAAGAGGTGGGTGGCGCCGGGGACGACCGCGAGCCGGTTCTCGCAACGCAACCGAGCCTGTGCATCGCGATTGAGGTCGAGCACCAACTCGTCATGGCCCCCGACGATCAACAGCGTCGGCGCCGTCACCGCCGGCAGCCGTGGCCCCGCCAGGTCGGGCCTGCCGCCCCTCGAGACGACCGCGGCGATCCGCGCCCCCGGCTCGGCGGCCGCCCACAACGCGGCGGCCGCGCCGGTGCTCGCACCGAAGTACCCGACAGCGAGCCCCTGGGTCTCGGGCTGACCACGCAACCAACCGGTGGCGTCCGCCAGACGTCCGGCCAACAGCCCGGTGTCGAACACGTTGGCCCTGTCGTTCTCTTCCTCTTCGGTGAGCAGGTCGAACAGGAGAGTGCCGAGCCCGGCCCGGTTCAGCCCGGCCGCGACGAACCGGTTGCGCGGGCTGTGCCGACTGCTGCCGCTGCCGTGCGCGAACAGCACCACCCCGGCCGCGCCCTCGGGCACCGTCAACTGCCCGCGCAGCACCGTCGCACCGGCCTGTAGGTCCACCTCACCGGTCCTCGGGCACGGCATGGTGCCACTCAGTCCGACGGGTGCTCACCGGGCGGGCTACGGCCTCTTCCAAGCAGGCGACGACCTCATCGTCATCGGTCTGGGAGAAGTCGACGTAGAACTGCCCGATCGCGTAGAAGTCCCACGGGGTGTGCAGGCACACCAGTTCGTCGGCGTCCTTGCCCAGTCGCTCGGTCCAGTCCCGCGGCGCCACAGGCACCGCCAGCACGATCCGTGCCGCCCCCCGGGCACGGGCGATCCGGCAGGCCGCGCGCGCCGTCGACCCGGTGGCCACCCCGTCGTCGACCACCAGAGCCGTGCGGTCCTCGAGGCGGGCCGGTCCCCGCCCGCCTCGGTAGCGCCGGGCACGGGCCTCCAGCACTTCCCGCTCACGGGCCTCGACCTGGGCCAGCTCAGCCGGGGTGATACGCGCGGTGCGCACCACATCATCGTTGATCACGCGTACGCCGCCCTCGCCGATCGCTCCCATCCCCAGCTCGGGCTGGAACGGCACGCCCAGCTTCCTCACCAGGCAGACATCCAGCGGCGCGCCCAGCGCCACGGCGACCTCCGCGGCGACCGGAACCCCGCCGCGGGGCAGGCCCAGCACCACCACCTCAGCCCCCTTGAGGTGCTCCAGCCGGGCGGCCAACTGCCGGCCGGCATCACGGCGATCCATGAAGAACACGATCCGACCTCCTCGTCCAGGAGGAACACGGCGGACGACGCGTGCGCCCCGTATCTCCATCCTCGCCCACGCGCAGGGCATCAGCAGGCGACGACCATGCCGGGCTGCCTGGCCTGCCTCCGCAGACCGGTCCAGGCCGACCAACGATCCAAGCCGAGCCAACGAGGACACGCGACTGCTCGGCATGATCAGCGAAGCCGACCTGGCCCGCAACCTCCCCGACAAGGAGGTCAGCCGATTCGTCGAGGCCGAGGTGTCACGCAGCGTCTGACCAGCCACTGCCGGAGAACAGCCTGATGCAGGACAGGCGGTCCGCGGCGCGTGAATCGATGGTGCGGACGGCCGTACGCGCCGCGGAACGGGATGGGCATGCCCCGGAACAGTAATCACGGGGTTGCCGCGTGACCATGCGGTCGACGGCACCTGGCCACACGGCTCCCGCCGGCGACGCCCCTGTTGGCGCCTACCAGTCTCCTCGGGTGGGCGACCTGTCCGGCCAGGCTGACGTGCGCGCCGCACCGACAGATCCCTCCGTCGCGGGGTGTCAGACGGCCCCGTCCCCGGCAGGGTGCGGCACGATGACGACCGGGCAGGGTGCATGGTGCATGAGGCCCTGACCGACCGAGCCGAGCAGCAGTCCGGAGAATCCGCCCAGCCCGCGGCTGCCCGCCACCAGCACCACCGCCCACTGGGCCGCGTCGCTGAGCACCCGAACCGGGTGGCCGCGGACCACCGAGTGCCGGAGGTCGACCTGGGGGTACTTCTCCCGCCAACCCGCCGTGGACTCCACCAGCACCCGACGCACTTCGTCCTCCACCTCCTCCGAAGAGACATCGCGGAGATGGGGCGGCTGCCAGGCCGAGACCGCGACCAGACGGGCCTCGCGGAAGGCAGCCTCCTCGAAGGCGAACCGCACCGCCTCCGCCGACACAGCCGAACCATCCACACCAACCACGACATGGGGCGGAGCGTGCGTCACCAGCTCCGGCGCCCGGACTACGACGACCGGGCACGGTGCGTGCGTGACCAGCGGCTCCCCCACCGACTCGCGGCTCAGCAGATCCCGCACGATGCCGCGGTGCCGCGAGCCGATCACCACCATGGCGCTGCCCGGTGCCCGGGCCCGCAAGACGTCCACCGGAGAGCCGTCGGCCAGCTCGGCGACCACGGTGAGCTCCGGATGCCGTCCAACGGCAAAGTCCCGCGCCTCCTCCAGTACCGTCGCGTAGACGGTATGAATCGCCGGGCCCCACGACGTCCACAAGGACGTCAGCTCGGCAGAACCGCCCTCCAGCCCAGGCGCGTCAACGGCGAGCACCACATGCAGCGGCAGACGCCGAAGCGCCGCCTCGTCCGCCGCCCAGGCCAGGGCCAGCCCGGCGGCAGAAGTGGCATCCACCCCGACGACAACCGCCCCCCGCACATGCGACGTGCTCATGATCCCGTTCCTCCTCAGTTCGATGCGCCGCCGTTCGGGCGTCGGTCTACGTGTCATCCCGAAGTTGCAACGGACGCAGCGGAGTGCGCTCGTCCTCGACGGCCCCCAGCGGAAGTGCCGGAGCGGTTTCGATTCGGGTTGGGCGGGGTCGTCGGATCGGGGACGACGGTCGCCGTTGACGAGCAGCAGTCGCCGGCCCTCGCACTTTGCGCCGCGATGACGACCGCGGCGAGGTCACCGCTGTGAGCCTCTGCCCTCATCGGTGGGTCGGGAAGCTCGTCGCCCTGGCCGGCCGCAGCCACGATGCCCAGACGCTGCGCGAACGCGGCCTCGCTGCGCGCCAGTGCATGACGCAGCCCGTCCCGTAGGTCCGCGTAGCCCGCGGACGCAGTTGTCGTGTCGGCCTCGTTCAGGACTGGCTGCTTCCGAATTGCCACGCCCGGATCAACGACCAGTTGCGAATCGTCGCAGTGCGCCACATGAGCGATACCGCGCCTCTGCGACGCGGCCCGCCCGATGATGCCGGGCCAGGTTCACAGACCATCGCGTCGCCCGGGAGCGGTGTTCATCAGCCACGCCAGCGTCCGGCTGACGTCCGACAACGAGACGATTCCGACGAGCCTGCCGTGATCCACGACCAGGGCCCGGTGCTCGGCGCCCGGCTCCATGCGCGGCAGCAGATCCGCCAGCGGGCTGTCCGGCTCCACCACGGTGGTCTGCGACAGCGGCACCATCACCTCCCTCACCGTCACGGCATGGGCCTCGGCCTGCGGCACCTTTCTGGCGCTGTCGAGGGTCACCAGCCCGACCGGGGCCCCGTCGTCGGTCACCGGGAACGCCGAATGCCGGTAGCGGTAGCGCGCATCGGTGATGAAGCCCGCGACCGTGGTGTCCGCGGGAACCGTGAGAGGTTCGGGCGTCATGGCGTCGCGCACCGGGACACCGGCGAGCACACCGCGCAGCTGGGCCTGCCGTCCCTCGGCGGTGGCCGCCGCGATGAGGAACCAGCCGATCAGCGCCAGCCACAGACCGCCGAACGCGCCGGTCCTCATGAACGCGATCAGCCCGAGCACCACGAGCAGCCACCCGAAGACCCGCCCCGCCGCGGTCGCGCCGGCTGTCGCCCGCAGCCGGTCTCCCGTGCGCCACCACAGGAACGCGCGCAGCAGCCTGCCGCCGTCGAGCGGGGCGGCGGGAACGGCGTTGAAGATCGCGAGCAGGACGTTGATGCCTGCCAGCCACGCCACCATCTCCACCACGATCCCGGACGCGGACACCAGCTCGAGCAGCCAGGCGCAGAGTGTGAACAGCCCACCCAGGAGGAGGCTGACGAGAGGGCCGACGCCGGCGATCCTCAGCTCCGCGCCGGGGCTGGACGCCTCGGACTTGAGCCGGGCCGCTCCGCCCAACAGCCACAGGACGATGTCGTCCACCTCGACCCCGTTGCGCCGGGCCACCACGGCGTGCGCCAGCTCATGTGCGAGGAGGGAGGCGAAGAAGACCACGGCGGTGCAAAGGCCGGCCGCCCAGTACACCGCCCAGGCACGCCCTGGATACGTCTCCGGAAGGCGGCCCTGTGACAGGCCGAGCGCGATGATGCCGAAGATGAACAGGACGCTCCAGTGCACCCCGACCCGGACCCCGGCGATCCGTCCCAGAACGAACGTCGCCCGCACAGCTCTCTCCCCTTGCTCGAACCGTCACCTGGCAGACAGCCGTCCCGCTGCGACACCGCCCGCCTCGTGCCGTCGGACGACGGGACGGCCCCAGGGTCACGGGGCCTCGACCCGGCTGGCGCACAGGGAGTGGTACGCGGTGGGCGCACCACGTCGTCGTTGATCACGCGCTCGCCTCGGACCTCTCGCTGCGGATCCTCCTGGCTTCCAGTACACCCTCGGGCCCACGGCTTCGCGCGCTGGAGGAGCCTGGACGGCACCGGGATGCGACCGCGTCCGTCAGGTCGCACCGGTTCGTCGACGCCGTGGCTCGCAAGTTCGGCCCCCAGCGGAAGCTGACGACTTCCTGATCCGGCCGTTTGGGACGACACCAGCCGGGCATTTCCCGGCGAGCGGCCGATCAGCCGCGGGGGACTACGGCCACCGGGCACTGCGCGTGCTGCAGCACGGCGTGCGCGACCCGGCCGAGCGCACGACCGACGTGATGCGCGGGCTTGCGCGCGCCCACCACGACGAGGTCCGCGCGCAGGGACGCCGCGACCAGTTCGCCTGCCGGAGAGGGAACCCTCACCACCTCTTCGGTCACCTTCAGGTCCGGGAACTCCTCCCGGACGGAGCCGAGCATGCGAGTACTCGCCGCTGCCTCCGCCTCCACGGCCACCCGCACCACGTCGGCCATGGGCGCCATGCTCCCGACGTACTGGAGGTAGGTCCACGTACTCAGCAGACGCAGCGATGCCTTGCGCCGCCTGGCGGTCTCCCCGGCGAAGCGGACCGCCTCGAGGTCCCCCTCATCCCGCACGCCCACCACGACCACCCCGCTTGGCGGCCGCTCCGTACCACGCACGACGACCACAGGGCACTTCGCCTGTCCAGCCACTGCCAGCCCGACCGAGCCCAGCAGCAGCGTGGAGAAACCACCCAGCCCCCGCGAACCCACGACGATCGTCACCGCGGGAGCCGTGACACCCTCGGCTTGCGGAGCCCTCGACGCGGCCGCCCGCAGCAGGCTGTCGGCCGCGGGCTCCCGGCCGACCTCCGTGGAGACCGCCAGGCCGGGCGCCCGGCCGGATGCCACGGCAGCTGCCTCGCCCAGAACGGACCGGGCCGCCTCGCGGACCCGCCGGGCGGTGTCGGCCGACAGGCGTTCCGCCAGGTCGAGATCGACGGCGCACACGATGTGCAGAGGCTGGTGCCGAACGGCGGCCTCCTGCGCCGCCCACAGCACCGCGCGTGCCGCTCCGGCCGAGCCGTCCGTCCCCACCACCACCGGCCCCTCAGACATACCTCACCAGCTCCTCCCGGCACCGAACGGAACCCGCCATCGCAACTCCGGCCGACCGACGAGGGTCACCGGAGCACCCCTGGCCACGATCGCCTCGGCACCGCAGCGGCGGACCAACTCGGCCAGCTCACCGGCGATCTCTGTGGCGCCATGCGGCCACTCCGCCGCAGGACCGCTCCAGCGGTGACACCCTTCAGGGGCGACCGCGCTGCTCGGCCACCTCCCCGCCTGGAGGTCCACCTCCAGTCCTCCGGCTCGCCGACCTCCCGGTGCGCGACGCGGTGCACGGTGGCGGCCGCGTACGGGATGTCCGGCGCGTGCTGGACCGCGAGCGGCATCACGTCAGGCAACGCGCTGAACCGGGCCGCGTCGTGTGCCGGCGGGTCGGGCACCTCCTCCACCAGAGCCAGATGGCCCTGGCTCGCGAAGATGGCCTGCCCGTGCCGACCGGCGATCTCCCGGTCCGAGCCCGCCACATCGGCGACAGCAGCCACGGTGGCGTCATCGGCTCCCTGCCCGGCCAGGTCCTCACGCAGATGCCGACGCCGCAGACTGATCGCCGCCTCCGGGTCAGGGATGTCACGGGAGGTGTCCAGGTAGGCGCAGGCATACGGGCCCGGTCGTGCGTACACAGGGTCGAGAAAGGTCAGCTCCACCATCGCTCCTCATCACGGTGGCCCGTTCACACCATCCAGAACCGCTCCTCCTCCGCCTCCACCGGCCACCGCTTGCGGGTGGCACACCCCCAACCAGCCTCCGCCCTTCCAGTAGACCTCCCGGCCACCAACTCTGCGCGCTGCACGGTGCACCGCCACCTCACAACAAGACGCAGGGCATGCGGATCGCATACGCGGGGGAAAATCTGCGGCCTGCGCCGACGGCATGATGCGGCAACCGTCGAGTGCGCCGCGCGCGTCGCGGCGTCCGGCATTGGACGCTCGTCGATGAAGATGATCGAGGGGCCCGTTTGCGCGCCTCGGCGAACAGATCACGTACCCGTGAGGCGCCCACCCCGACGAACATCTCCACGAAGGCCGAGCCGGTCACCGACAGGAACGGGACCTCTGCCTCGCCGGCCACCGCACGGGCGGGTCTTGCCGGTACCCGGCGGCCCTACATGATCACGCCACGTGGCCCTTTGGCTCCCACGACCGCATAGCGCTCGGGGTGGCGGAGGAAGTCGACGATCTCGCTGATCTCCTGCTTGACCCCCTCGTAGCCGGCGACGTCCTCGAAGCTGGTGGTCGGCCGCTCGGTCTCGATGATCTTGGCTCGGGCACGCCCGATGGCGCTGAGCCCTCCGCCCAGTGTCCGGGCCGCCCGGCGGCCGCTCCACAGGATCAAGGCGACGATGAACAGCAGCGGCAGGAACAGCACCAGCAGCGTCCCCCAGGGGCTGCCGCTGCGGCTCTGGGACGCGGTGATCTCCACGTTCTTGGACTGCAGCTGCTGTTCGAGGCGGCTGTTGTCCAGGGCGGTGGGGATCCGCGTGGTGAACTTCGTACCGTCCTTGAGGGTTCCCTTGATGGCGCCCTTGTCGTTGATGACGACCGTCTTGACCTGACCGCCGCCCACTTTGCCGAGGAAGTCGCTGTACGAGAACGACTCCCCCTCCTGGGGTGAGGGGACTCGCATCAGCACCACGAGCAGCAATGCCAACATGGCGACGGGCAGCAGCCAGCGTGTCCAGGAAGGCCCCGGCGAAGGCGCCGACGGCTTGGGCGGCTCACGGGGAGGCCCCGGCTTGGCCGAACGTGACAGATGCGGGCCTGACAGACGGACTGGTGTGATCACGGACGACTCCCTTGACGGAAGGACAGCCCTCGGGCGAGGCCGTCCCCGGAATGCGAAGAAGCGCGGATCGCAGGTGGGCGTCCCACTTCCAGGATCAACGCCTTCTGCGCCATCGGCAGCATCGAACGAACCGACTCGGGGCCTCTTCCGCCTGGGGTCGCCGCGCGGTCCCGACCGGAAAAACCGGCCCGGACAGCGAACTCGGCGATGGAGTGGCCGGTGACCGCCCCAGACCGACGCGGACGTCAACGGTCGGCCGGCTCGCGCGCACGTCGCAGGGCAGACCGCCACGCAGGCCGTCGACCTGCCCCAGGACCAGTTGGCAGAACAGCCCGCCCGGCTGGCCGAGCACTGGGAGCCCCGCTGCGGCCGGATGCCCGGCATCCGGGCCCGAACAAGTGGCGGCACGGCGATGAACCCATCCACCGCCCCGACCACTACCCACTACCCGCGGCCCGCGGCCCGCGGAGGAACGGCAGGTCGTCCGCCACAAGTCCTTCACCCCGCAAGGAAACACCGCACGAGGCGGTCTTTGAGATGGAGTCGATGGACTACGGCTTCTGTCTGTTCACCGACGCCGATTCCGGTGAGGACAGCGTGCTCTGCTCCGCACGGGGTTGTCCCGGGCCCGGTCACACAGGTCGCCCCTCCGACACGGCCCGCACCTGTCCAGCGGGTCCAGGCCGCCTCGAGGGCCGGGCAGAAGTCCCCACGAACGAGCTGCCTGGATCTGGCGTCCGTCGAGTGGCCACTGTGGATCGAACGGAGGGAGGCTGGTAGCAGGCGATTACGTACCCCGACAGCGGTTTTCGATCTCCGAGAAGGCCGCGAACAGGCGGGGTGACCAGCGGATGGGAGTAAGCCCATGAAGGTCGGAGTGCTGACCGGCGGCGGTGACTGTCCCGGCCTCAACGCCGTGATCCGCAGTGTCGTCCGCAAGGGCGTCCAGGAATACGCCTTCGACTTCGTCGGCGTGCGGGACGGCTGGCTCGGTTTGCTCCAGGGTGATGTCATGCCGCTGGACATCTCCAGCGTGCGGGGGATTCTCCCCCGCGGCGGGACCATCCTCGGCTCCTCCCGCACCAACCCGTTCAAGCACGAGGACGGGCTGCGACGCGTGCAGGACACGCTTGCCGCGCACGACGTGGACGCGCTCGTCGTGATCGGCGGCGAGGACACGCTCGGTGTGGCCACCGAGCTGAGCCGGCAGGGGATCCAGCTGGTCGGCGTGCCGAAGACCATCGACAACGACGTATCCGGCACCGACTACACCTTCGGCTTCGACACAGCCGTCGGTATCGCGACCGAGGCCATCGACCGTCTCCACACCACTGCCGAGTCACACATGCGCGCCCTGGTGGTGGAGGTGATGGGGCGGCACTCCGGATGGATCGCCCTGCACGCCGGCATCGCGGGCGGCGCCAACGTGATCCTCATCCCGGAGCGACCGTTCGACATCGATCAGGTCTGCGAGCAGGTGAAAAGCCGATTTAAGATCAACTATGCGCCGATCGTCGCCGTAGCCGAAGGAGCCGTCCCCAAAGAGGGGCAGATGATCCTCAAGGATCGGTCGCTGGACGAGTTCGGCCACGTGCGGCTGTCCGGCATCGGTGAATGGCTGGCCCAGGAGATCTCGGCACGCACCGGCAAGGATGCCCGCACCACGGTGCTGGGTCACATCCAGCGCGGCGGCACCCCAAGCGCATTCGACCGGTGGCTGGCCACGCGCTTCGGGCTGCACGCCATCGACGCGGTCAAGGACAGCGACTTCGGCGTCATGGTCGCCCTGCAGGGCACCCGGATCGTCCGCGTCCCCCTCGCCGATGCCACGGCGCAGACCAAGCTGGTCGATCCGTCGCTGTACGACGAGTTCGAGGTGTTCTTCGGCTGACCAGCCCCGGCGCTCACCGGATCGCTGTCGGACCTGCCGATCCGCCGCCAGCCCTCTGGGCAGCCGTTATCCGGCGTGCGGTACGACCGCCACCGGGCAGCCGGCGTGGTGTAGTACGGCATGCGTGACCGGGCCCAGTCGGCCTTCGGCCGCCTGCGGATCGGTGCGGCGGCCCACGACGAGCAGGGCCGCATCCCCGGACGCGTTCAAGAGCGCTTCCGCGGGGTGAAGCAGCACGACATCGGTGCGGACCGTCACACGGGGGTACTTCTCCTGCCAAACGCGCAGCGCGTCGGAGAGTTGCAAGACCTCCTGGTCCTCCCACGTGGCGCGGTCCTCCCCGGTCACCACCAGCGTCCGCGGAGAGACGGCCTCGGCAGGAAAGGCCCATGCCTGGACCACCCGCAGAGGTGCTCCGCGTGCCGCAGCGGCCGAGAACGCGAAGTCCGCCACCTCACCGACCGGGCGATGCGCGTCGAACCCCACCACGACCCGGGCAGCGCCGCGCGCCGCATGCACCCCTTCACTGAAGGCGCCGGGCCGCTGGGGGACCAACACGACAGGACATGGGGCTGCTGCCGCCATCCGCAGGGCCACCGAGCCGACCGCGAGACCGTCGAAACCGCCTGTCCCCCGTGTGCCGACGACGAGGAGCCCGGCAGCGCGGGCCGCGACGAGGAGAGCCGCGGCGGGGGCGTCATCGGCCTGCTCGCCCCGCACCTCGACATCCGGGTAGCGGTCGCCGAGGTCTGCTACCACGCGTTCGAGCATCTGCGCACCCATGTGATGCAGCCTGTCCAGGGCCGGACCCGGCACGGTGGCGGGGCCAGGAAGCCGCGGGAAGGCATGGAACAGGCGCAGCGGAACGCCGCGCAGCGCGGCCTCCTTCGCCGCCCAGTCGGCTGCCGCCGAACTGCGTTCGGACCCGTCGATGCCCGCCAGCACAGGGTGACTCATCGTGTCCTCCTTCGCCCGGTGCACCTCCGCGGGCGTCACACGGCTCGTGTCTCCTCCTCTCCACTGTTCCACGGCAGGATCGCTCAGGCGCCCGGACCCGATGCGGGTTCCACGCAGGTCTTGGCGGCGCGCATCGCAGCCACATCCGTTCAGGGTCCGTAGGACGGCTCACGCGTGTTGTCCCGTTCGGCGGAAGCCCGCTGGCCGTCGGTGGCGCCGACGAACACGATGGACCCGTTGGGCCCACGCTCACGGTAGCCGCTCACCGCTCGCCGCCGACGAGCCGGACAAACACCGACACCCGGAGACCGCCGCCATGGAAATGCCCGTCGTGACCGAGTGCGCGGTCGAGGACTGTGTGCCTACAACCGGGACCGCGCCTGTCACGCCCTGGCCATCACCGTGGGCGACATCCTGCACGCACACTGCGACACCTTCTTCACCTCCCCGGCCAAGGGCGGCGACCGGTCCGCCACCGGCCGGGTCGGCGCCTGCAAGATGTCCGACTGCCGGCACAACATCGACTTCGAATGCCGCGCCCCGGCATCGCCGTGGGCTACCAGCAGACCGAGGTCGACTGCCTGACCTACGCACCCGCCTGAGCCCCATGGCCACCACTACCGGGCAAGACCGCTGGTGCTCCCTGCGGGGAGGGGGCATTGGCACGGGGCATGGATGATCACGGCTGTGCGCGCGTCGCCGCTGAAGCCGTCAAGACGCCGAACAGGCGCGTACGTACGGACGTACATGGGTCCGGCGGTTACGGGAAGCCGGGCCTCACTCCTCGGCAATCCGCGGGCCCCGCCCCTCGGCAATTCGAACGACCGGAGAGGCGAGCCTATGACCGACATCCAATCCTTGCTAGGCGACGAGGCCAAGTACCTGCTGGCTCATGCCGCCCAAGGAATTCCCAAGGAAGACCTGGTACTGCCGGGCCATGACTTCGTCGACCGGACCGTGGCCGCAACCGACCGCTCGCCCCGGGTGCTGCGCAACCTGCAGTCCCTCTTCGACCACGGCCGTCTGGCCGGCACGGGGTACGTGTCGATCCTCCCGGTCGATCAGGGCATCGAGCACTCCGCGGCGTCGGCGTTCGCCGCGAACCCCCGCTACCTCGACCCACGGAACATCGTCGAACTCGCCATCGAGGGCGGCTGCAACGCGGTCGCGAGCACACTCGGCGTGCTGGGGGCCGTGTCGCGGCGCTACGCGCACAAGATCCCGTTCATCGTGAAGCTCAATCACAACGAGCTGCTGACCTATCCGAACCATTACGACCAGATCATGTTCGGCAATGTCGAGCAGTGCTTCGAACTCGGTGCGGCCGGTGTCGGCGCCACGGTCTACTTCGGTTCGGAGCAGTCGGACCGCCAGTTGCAGGAAGCCAGCGAAGTCTTCGCGCGGGCCCATGAACTGGGCATGTTCACCGTACTGTGGTGCTACCTGCGCAACCCGGCGTTCAAGAAGGACGGCGTGGACTACTCGGTGTCGGCCGACCTCACCGGGCAGGCCAACCACCTCGGCGTGACCATCCAGGCCGACATCGTCAAGCAGAAGCAGCCGGAGAACAACGGCGGCTACACCGCACTGGACTTCGGCAGAACCGACAAGCTCCTGTACGACAGGCTCACCACCGATCACCCGATCGACCTCACCCGCTGGCAGGTGGCCAACTGCTACATGGGCCGGGTCGGTCTGATCAACAGCGGCGGGGCATCGGCCGGCAAGGGGGACCTCGCGCAGGCCGTACGGACAGCGGTGATCAACAAGCGGGCTGGCGGCACCGGGCTCATCACCGGCCGCAAAGCCTTCCAGAGGCCCACCGACGAGGGCATCGAACTCCTCCACGCCGTCCAGGACGTCTACCTCGACGACAGCATCACTGTGGCCTGACCAGATCCCCCCACCACCATGCTCCGCGTCGTCTACCGAACTGTCCGTGGCCTTCAGGGTGCCGACGGCGGAAGACCAAGCCATCAGGGCGAACGTCAATACGTGAACCGTGGCCCATGGAGTGGCCCTGTGGCAGGAGCGTGTCGTCGGGGTGAACCTGGGAGGTACGGCCCACGGGAGGCGTGATGAGCGGTCTGGTTGTGGTGGGAGTGGACGGTTCGGCGTCGAGTCTTGCCGCGGTGGAGGCGGCGGCTCAGGAGGCTCGGTGGCGCGGGGCAGGGTTGCGGCTGGTGCATGCGTTCCTCTGGCCCGCGATGCACGTGCCGCCGGGTCCGCTCGAGGACGGTGTGCGCAAGATGGTGGAACCCCTGGTCGCCGAGGCGGAGGAGCGTGCCAGGACGGTCGCACCGGAGGTGGATGTCTCCCACGCTGTGGTGACGGGAGAACCACTCACGGTGCTGGAGGCGCAGTCGCGTGCCGCGGAGCTCATGGTCGTCGGGTCGCGGGGTATGGGAGGCTTCGTCGCGCTGCTGGTGGGGTCGACGGCCATGCACCTGGCAGCTCATGGGCGGTGCCCTGTACTGGTCGTGCGAGAGCAGGAGGAAGGCACCGGGCCGATCGTGCTGGGGGTCGACGGTTCCTCGGCCGGCGCGAAGGCGGTCGATTTCGCTTTCGCCGAGGCGGCCCTGCGCGGGGCCGACCTCGTTGCTGTGCATTCCTGGACCACCTGGAACGCCCCGCTGCCGGCGCCGCAGGACAAGGCAATGCCGTTCGCAAATGATCCGGGCACACTGGCCGCGAGCGAGGAGCGTCTGCTGTCCGAGGCACTCGCCGGCCATCAGGACAAGTACCCGGGCGTGAGCGTGAAGCGCAAGGTCGTGCACGGCGGGACGCGTGAGGCGCTGATCGACGCGAGCCTCACGGCCCAGCTGCTTGTGGTCGGTGCTCGCGGACGTGGCGGCTTCTCCGGCCTGCTGCTGGGGTCGGTGAGCCAGGCCATGCTGCATCATGCGCACTCCCCCGTGGCGGTAGTCCGAGGTATTGGCGGTAGCAGCTGACCATGTGCCGAGGTGCCGCTTTGCCTCGCGCGCCCAGCACACCGCAAATAGTGATCGGGGCTGGGGCGCTTTCACCGGTGACCAGGCAGGATGCGAACTGCAGCAAGGGCCTCTGGAGGGCGTTGACGACGGAGGCGACGAGGCTCGGCCCGGCGGCGACATGACGTCCGCTCCCGTGACTCCCGGCTCGGGGTCACTACGGCTTCACGAGAGCGGCATGTAAGTCCCTCCCACACGGGTGCTGGCCGTGCGGGCTGGTGCCGGGATGCGGCCTCGTCCCGCTGCCTCCACGATGAAGGCATGGTTCCCGTCGGTCCTGCCGACCGTTTCGACGCGTTCCGCGCCCTGGCCGACCGGCGCGGGCGGCCTGGAGACCGGTTGATCGAGTCGCTGGCCGAGGCCAGGGCGGGCACACCGGACAGCCCCGAGAGCTGGGCTCCAGCTGTCGCTGCCCAAGTCGGACTTCCCGCTGCCGCCGCGCTCGGACCTGCCAGTTACTACGCGGACCTCACCGCCACGCACAGCCGCCGTCATGTCCGGGTGTGCGCCGCGACTGCCTGCTTCGCGGCGCAGGCCGGACGACACCTCGCCGATGTCGAGAACGCGCTGGGCGTCATCCCCGCCACCGCCTCGCCGGACGGTGACGTATCGATGCAAGCCGTCCGCTGTCTGGGCTACTGCTACGCGGGGCCCGCGGCGCTCGACGGCGACACGCCCTGCACAGGTCCGACTCTCACCGGTCAGCTCACCGGGCGAGAGCCACCGCAGGCACCGGACATCCCCCTGACCGATGACACCGGTGACCCGGTCCTGCTCGGTGGTGTGCTCTCCGGTGAGCCCGCGTGGCAGGTGTGGCCGGGGACGGTGACCACGGGTACCCCGGACGAGGTCCTCGACGAGGTCGCGGCATCCGGGCTTCGAGGGCGTGGGGGCGCGGGTTTCCGGGTGGCGGCGAAATGGGAGGCGGCCGGCCGTGCCCCCGGCACGGTGGTCGTGGCCAACGGCGACGAGGGGGACCCCGGCTCGTACGCCGATCGGCTGTTGATGGAGGCCGACCCGGAGCGGGTGCTGGAGGGGTTGGCGCTGGCGTGTTTCGCGTGCGGGGCCCGCGAGGGCGTGGTGCTGGTGCGCTCCGAGTACCCGGCCGCTCTTGCACGGATGCGGGAAGCTGTGGGGCACGCGTATGCCGACGGCCATCTCGGCCCGTCGGTGCACGGTACGGCCACCGCGCTGGACATCCGGGTTGTCGAGGGCGCCGGCTCCTACGTCGCCGGTGAGGAGACCGCGCTGATCGCGGAGTTGGAGGGCGGCCGGGGATGCGCCCGGCCGCGCCCTCCGTACCCGACCGAGCGTGGCCTGTGGGATGCGCCGACCGTGGTCAACAACGTGGAGACCCTGGCGGCCGTGCCGTGGATCGTCCGACGTGGCGGCGATGCGTACGCTCGGCGCGGCACGCCCGCCGAGGCGGGGACCAAACTGGTCTGTCTCTCCGAGCGGTTCGCCCAGCCGGGATGTTACGAGGTCGAGCTCGGTACGCCGGTGCGGCGGATCGTCACGGAGCTGGGCGGCGGCCTGAAAGGCGGCGCCGAGCTGACCGCTCTCCAGGTCGGCGGACCACTGGGTGGCTTCCTCGCCGCCGACGTCCTGGACGTACCTCTGTCGGAGGCCGGCCTGTCGGCCAGGGGCGCCGCCCTGGGCCATGCCGGTCTGGTCGCCTTCGATGAGCGCGTGGCGCCGGAGGACGTGTTGCGGCATGTCTGGGAGTTCGCCGTGGCCGAGAGCTGTGGGGCGTGCTCGCCCTGCCGGGTCGGCTCGCGCCGCGGCCTGGAGATGGCATCCGCCCAGGCGCCGCCGGGTCAGGAGTGGGAGCGGCTGTCGCGTGTCCTGACCGACGCGAGCCTGTGTGCCTTCGGACGGCGGATCCCGGCTGCCGTGCACAGTCTTGCCCGCGCCTACGGGGATCGACTGGCGGGATGGGGCCCATGACCGGAATCGCGATCGAGGTCGACGGCACGGGCGTCCACGTGCCCGAGGGGGCTTCTCTGCTCACGGCGGTGCGGGCGGCCGGGGTCGAGTTGCCCGCGCTCTGCTCCGACGACCGGCTCAGCCCTGCCGGGTCCTGTCGTACGTGTCTGGTACGGGCCGACGGTCGCGTCGCGGCGGCGTGTGTCACCCCGTCGTCCCCCGGCGCCCGGATCGAAACCGCGACCGATGATCTTGTACGGTTGCGGAGGGACGCGGTGGAGGTCATCGTCTCCGCGCTGCCGCCCCGGGCTCTCGCCGACGGCGATCCCAGTGAACTGGCCCAGGTCTGCCGGTCGATGGGCATCGGCCCCGACACGGCGCAGGATTCCGGGGGCCGAGGCGGGGACGACTCCCACCCCTACGTCCACCTCGACCGGGACCTGTGCATCGCCTGCGGCCGGTGCGTGCGGATGTGCTCCGAGGTGCAGGGCACCTTCGCCCTGACCCTGGTGGGCCGGGGCGGCGACACGGTCGTGGCCCCCGGCACCGGCGGGCCCTGGGCCGAGTCGGACTGCGTGGCCTGCGGCGGCTGCGTCGACACCTGCCCCACGGGAGCGATCATCCAGCCCGGACCGGCGCGCGGCCTCACCTCCGGGGTCGGGCCTGCGGCGGCCCGGACGCGGACCACCTGCGGCTACTGCGGCGTGGGCTGCGCCCTCGACGTGGTCACCCAGGACGGCGAGGTCTCGGCGGTGCTGCCCGCCCGGGACGGTCCGGTCAACCACGGGCACGCCTGTGTGAAGGGCCGCTTCGCCCACGGATTCCGCACGTCCCCCGAGCGGCTCACCCGGCCCCTGCTCCGGCGCGGCGGCACGTTGGAGCCGGTCGGCTGGGACGAAGCGCTCGCCCACGTCGCCCGGGGACTGCGTGCGGCCGTCGACGCGGGCGGCCCGGACGCCGTGGCGGCGATCTCCTCGGCCCGCGCCACCAACGAGGACAACTACCTCGTCCAGAAGTTCATGCGGGTCGTCATCGGCACCAACAACGTCGACAACTGCTCCCGCCTGTGCCACTCCCCCTCCGCCGCCGGCCTCACGGCATCCTTCGGGCTCTCCGGCGGCACCGACACCTTCGACGACGTCGAGCGAGCCGACTGCCTGCTGGTGGTCGGCGCCAACCCCGTCGAAGCGCACCCGGTGGTCGGAGCGCGCCTGCTGCGGCGCGTCCTCCACGGAGCCAAGCTGATCGTCGCCGACCCCCGCGCCGTCGGCCTCGCCCTGCACGCCGACGTCCACCTGCGCCCCCGCCCCGGCACCAACGTCGCGCTCTTCCACGGGCTCGCCCACATCCTGCTCGCCGAAGGGCTGACCGACGAGGACTTCCTGCGCGAGCGGGCAACCGGTCTGCCGGAGCTGACCGAGCTGCTGGCCGACTACCCGCCCGACCGGGTCGCGGACATCACCGGCGTACCTGCCGCGGACCTGGTCGCCGCCGCCCGCCTCTACGGCAGGGCCGAGCGGCCGGCCATCGTCTACGGCCTGGGCGTCACCGAGCACCTCCACGGCACCGACGGGGTGCGGTCCCTCGCCAACCTGGCGATCCTGCGCGGCGCCGTGGGAACCGACCGGGGCTACGGAGTCAACCCGCTGCGCGGCCAGAACAACGTGCAGGGCGCTTCCGACATGGGCGCCCTGCCGGACCTGCTGCCCGGGTACGGGAAGGTGACCGACCCGGCTGTCCGCGCGCGGGCGGAGGACGTCTGGGGCGTACCGGTCCCCGCACGGCCAGGGCTTCGGATCCCGGACATGTTCGCCGCCGCACGAGCCGGGGACCTGCGGGCCCTGTGGGTCATCGGGGAGGACGTCTGCGCCACCGACCCCGACGCCAACCAAGTGGCCCGGGCCCTGGACGCCTGCCCGCTCGTCGTCTGCAACGAACTGTTCCTGTCCGAGACCGCCCAGCACGCCGACGTCGTCCTGCCGGTCGCCTCCTGGCTGGAGAAGGACGGGACCTTCGTCAACTTCGACCGCAGGTTCCAGCGGGTCCGCCCCGCCGTGCCCCCGCCGGGAGAGACCCGGACCGACTTCGACATCGTCCGGGCCCTCGCCCAGGCGATGGGAGCCGACCTGGGCTGCGCGGCTCCCGCCGACGCCCTCGCCGAGTGCGCACGACTCGCGCCCGTCTTCGCCGGGCTCTCCCACGACCGGCTGGACCGCGAGGGCGCCGTGCCCTGGCCCTGCCCCGACCCCGACCAGCCGGGAGAAGCCAAGCTGTACACCGAGCGGTTCGCGACCCCGGGCGGCCGGGCCCACCTCGCCGCCACCCCCTACCTCCCGCCCGGCGAGCAGCCCGACGACAGCTATCCGCTGGTCCTCGTCACCGGACGGCGCTGGGCGCACTACAACTCCGGGAGCATGACCCGGCGCGGCGGCAACCTCGCCCTCGATCCGGTCGACTTCCTCGACCTCCACCCGGACGACGCCGCCCGGTACGAGGTGCGGGGCGGCGAGCAGGTCACGGTGGAGAGCCGGCACGGCCGAGCCCGGCTCATCGCCCGCGTCAGCAAACAGACCGCCCCCGGCCAGGTCTTCTGCTCCTTCCACTTTCCCGCGAGCGGCGTGAACCGCCTCACGTCCGACCACGTGGACACTGTCACGTCCTGCCCCGAGTACAAGGTCACGGCCGTCCGCGTGGCCCCGCCGTGACGGCGATGGTCTGAGGCACTCGGCGATGGGTACCGGAACTCCCGTGCTGACGCCTGGAGACGGGGGCGCCGGGCCGGCGGTCCCGGTCGGGACGCGCGGCCCCACGGTGCAGACGCTGGCGACGGGCGAGGTCTTCGCCGCGCTGGATGCTTCGCCGCGGGGACTGGCGTCGGCGGACGCGGCGGCACGGCGGGACCGGTTCGGGCCCAACGAACTGCCGCCCGCAGGGCGACGAGGGCTGTGGCAAGACCTGGTCGGCCAGTTCACCGACCTCTTCGCCGTCGTACTGCTCGTCGCATCGGCGATCACGTTCCTGGCCTACGGGCTTCAGAAGCCACAGGACGTGGGAACCCTGCAACTGGCCGTGGCGATCCTCGGTGTGGTGGTGCTGAACGCGGCCATCGGCTTCGCACAGGAGTACTCCGCCGAGCGAACGGCGGAGTCGCTCCAGGCCATGGTGCCGCACACCTGCCGGGTGCTCCGCGACGGGGAGCGGCGGGAGTTGCCCGCGCGTGAGCTGGTGCCCGGTGACGTCGTCGTCCTGGAGGCCGGGGACGCGGTGCCGGCGGACTGCCGCCTCGTGGAGGCACACGAGGTCTCCGTCAACAACGCGGCGCTGACCGGGGAGAGCGACGCCGTCGGGCGTACGGGTGACCCGGTGGCGGCCGGGCCGGTGCTCCAGGCCCGCAACTGCGTGTTCATGGGCACCGATGTCGTGGCGGGCGCCGCGAAGGCGGTGGTGTTCGCCACCGGAGCGGCGACCGAATTCGGAGGCATCTTCCGGCTCGCAGCCGCGGCGCCGCGGCAGAAGACTCCGCTGCAGCGTCAGGTGGCCTCGATGGCCCGCAGGGTGGCGGGAACGGCGCTGGCGATCGGGGCCGCTCTGTTCGCGGTGCGCGTGCCCGCCGGGCAGTCGTTCGTCGAGACCTTCGTGTTCGCGCTCGGGGTCATGGTCGCGCTCGTCCCCGAGGGCCTTCCCGCGACTCTGTCGGTGTCGCTGGCGATCGGCGTGCGGCGGATGGCCCGTCGGCACGCCCTGGTCAAGCAGCTTCTTGCTGTGGAGGCACTGGGGTCCACCACCGTCGTGTGCACGGACAAGACCGGGACACTCACGCAGGCCGAGATGACCGTCGTGCAGGTGTGGGCGGGCGGTGCGCCGCACGCCGTGTCCGGGGTGGGATACGCGCCTGAGGGCGACGTGGCCAACCCGCAGCCGGTGCGCGGGCTGCTGCGGGCGGCGGCGCTGTGCTGCAATGCCCGGCTGGTCCCGCCGTCGGACCGCCAGGGCTGGCGGGTGCTCGGCGATACCACGGAGGGGGCGCTGCTCGTGGCTGCGGCGAAGGCCGGACTCGACCGTGTCACCGAAGAAGCGGCGGCGCCGCGCGTGGCGGAGTACCCCTTCGATTCGGTCCGCAAGCTGATGAGCACCGTGCACGGTGACACCGCCGACGGCTACCACGCGTATGTCAAGGGCGCGCCGCAGGAGCTGCTCGCACGCTCTACCAGCATCGACTGGGGTGGAGAGCGGCGGCCGCTGACCGAGGAGCTGCGTGCCGCTGTCACCGCCGCGAACGACGAGCTGGCCTCGCAGGGGCTACGCGTGCTGGCGGCGGCATGGCGGCCCGTATCGGACTCCCGCCCTGTCCAGGACGAGGTGGAGTCGGAGCTGACGCTCCTGGGGCTCGTCGGCATGCTCGACCCGCCACGGCCCGAGGTCAGCGACGCGGTCGCCGCCTGCCGACGGGCCCGCATCCGGATCATCATGGTCACTGGGGACCACCCGCTGACCGCTGAGGCCGTCGCCCGCCGGGTCGGCATCGTCTCCAGGCCCGCGCCGACCGTGGTGACCGGCGCCCGGCTCGACGCCCTGGACGACAAGGACCTGGACACGCTGCTGGCCGCGCCAGGCGAGCTACTGCTGTGCCGGGTCAGCCCGGAGCACAAGATGCGGGTGGTCACCGCGCTGCAGCGACGCGGCGAGGTCGTCGCGGTCACCGGCGACGGTGCCAACGACGCACCGGCCCTCAAGCACGCCGACATCGGCGTGGCGATGGGCGCCTCCGGCACCGATGTCGCCCGGGAGGCCGCGGTGATAGTGCTGCTGGACGACTCGTTCGCCTCCATCGCCGCGGCGGTCAAGCTGGGCCGGTCGGTCTATCAGAACATCCGCAAGTTCCTGGTCTACGTCTTCAGCAGCAACATCGGCG
>NZ_JAVFVX010000083.1:0-34986 GCF_033441795.1 Streptomyces sp. ADMS
CGACTGAGCCGCCGACGGTCAACGCGCCTGGTCGGCGGCGGGAATCCGACCGCCGAGACGAGCCAGATCTACCGACGGACTTCAGGCGCAGGACACTAGTACTGCGCCTGCAGGTGCTCCCAGAAGCCGTCCCGCAGAGCTCGCCGCAGGTCGGCCTGCCCTCGCAGCGAGTACTGGAGCAGCCCCTCCGCCTCCACCAGCAGGTCCTGGTCGACGGACCCCGGCAGATACGGATGCCCGGGGAGCAGCTCGACCAACGACTCACGGCCCCGCGCGGCCAGCCACTTCGCCGCGATCTGCGCGCCCACGAACCGCACGTCCTCGCGCGTGGGCCGCGTCCCCGCCGACGCCTCGTAGGCCGCGCCGGTGCGCCGGGCGACGTACGGCTTGAAGAAGTCGAGGTCGAACGTGCGCTGGCTGTCGACCTCCCACAACAGCGGCTCGGCCTGGTTACGGCCCTCCGGCGCCTCGATGCCCCACAGGTGGACCCGCGCCCCGTACCCCTGTGCGGCCTCGACCGCCGACACCAGGTCCTCGTCGCCGCCGATGAGTGCGGCGTCGCTGATCGCGCGGTGGCGGGCCAGGGACTCCAGATCGGTGCGGATCAGCGAGTCGACGCCCTTCTGCTGGTTGTTGGCGTTGAGGTTGCCCAGGCGGACCTTCACATCCGGGAGTTCGGCGATCGACTGCTGCTCGTTGGTGTGGATGCGGCGCCGGGCACCGTCGTACCAGTAGACCCGCAGCAGCCGGCTGTCCGCGAAGATCGTGCGAGCCTTGTCGATGAGTGCCTCGATGAGACCTGGGGCGTCCAGCTCGTAGGCGCGGCGGTCCTCGGTCCCCGCGACCAGCCGTCCTGCCGCCGCGTAGAGATATCCGGCGTCTACGAAGATCGCATGTGTCGAGGGCGTCTTCGCCACCTCGGCGAGCATGCGGTGGAGCAGCTCGTTCGTGCGGTCGATGCGGGCGCTCAGCTCCGCGTGGTCGTCGTTGTTCATATGCCTCCATTGTCTCGGCGGTCACGCTGCGAACACAACCGGTCCCGGTCAGTCTCCTGTACGCCTTCTGTGCAGCTCTTACCCGGCGGTAGTTAGACGTTCGAAAAATTTCCTTAGCGTAGGGAATGTTCGTAACACGCGCGTAGTTGAATACGTACGTAACGAAGTAGTTCTCCTCAGGAGGATGACCAGACGAAGGGAGAAGCCCATGCGCTTCGAAATCATGCGTCTCGACGATGTCGACGGCACCCCCGTGGACAGTACGGTCGTGGACGCCGCCTCCGTCAACCGGATCGTGCAGCAAGCCGCCTCCATAGGGCAGCGCCTCTGGATCCGCCCGGCCGCGACCTCGGCCTCATAACGCGCGGACGACGCTCGCAGACGACGAGCAGACTTCAGAACCCCCGTACGGCACCGACGCCGTACGGGGGTTCTGCTTGTGAGTCACAGCAGTGAGCCAACTGCGTCAGCTCTGCTGGATCACCTGGGTGACACCGTTGATGATCTGCTGCACGGCGATGGCGGAGAGCATCATCCCCGCGAGCCGGGTCACCAGCACCACGCCGCCCTCCTTGATGATCCGGATGATCAGCAGCGAGTACCGCATCACCACCCACAGCACGACATGGACGGCCAGGATCGCCGCCCACACCGACACCTGCATGGCCACGCCGTCCGCCTTCTGCACGGCCAGGATGACCGACACGATCGCACCGGGCCCGGCGAGCAGGGGCATGCCGAGCGGCACGAGGGCGACGTTCACGTCCTTGGTCTGCTTGGGCTCGTCCGTCTTGCCGGTGAGCAGGTCGAGGGCGATCAGCAGGAGCAGCAGCCCGCCCGCGATCATCAGAGCGGGGACGGAGACGTGCAGATAGTCCAGGATCTGGTGCCCGAGCAGCCCGAACACGGTGATCACGGCACCGGCCACACAGACGGCCTGGAACGCCATCCGCTTCTGTACGCGGGCGGGGCGTCCGGCGGTGAGCGCGAGAAAGATCGGGGTGATCCCAGGGGGATCCATGATCACGAAGAGGGTGAGAAAGAGCGATCCGAAGACGGCGACGTCGAACATGGGTGAGCGAGCCTTGCGTAGGTACGGGGAAGCGCGAGGAAGGGGGGAAGCGAGCGGAGGGGCCGAAACCTCAGGCTCCGCCGGTCCCCGGTACCGGGAACGCCCCGGTGGCCCGTCGCGTGATCTCGCCGTACACCTCGGGGTCCGTCGTGTACTCGCCGAGCACGCAGGTCTTCCGGCTGCCGTGATAGTCGGAGGAACCGGTGGCCAGCAGTCCCAGCTCCGCCGCGAGGCCGCGCAACCGCGCCCGGGTCGCCGGTTCGTGGTCCATGTGGTCGACCTCGATGCCGTCGAGCCCGGCGGCGGCCAGCTCCGCGATCGCGGACTCCGGAACCGTCCGCCCCCGCTTGCTCGCGGCCGGGTGCGCGAAGACGGCCACCCCGCCGGCCCCCTTGATCAGCCGCAGCGCCTCGAAGGGGTCGGTCTCGTGTTTCGGTACGTAGGCCCGGGCGCCGTCGGCCAGCCAGTCCCCGGTGAAGGCGTCGTTCACGGTCGGTACGACGCCCAGCTCGACCAGCGCGGTGGCGACATGCGGCCGGCCCACGGACCCGTCACCGGCGATCCGCGAGACCTGTTCCCAGGTGACGGGCACGCCCAGCTCCTGAAGCTTGGCCACCATCCCCTGGGCCCTGGGCACCCGGTCGTCCCGCACCAGCTCGCGCTCGGCGAACAGCGCGGGCTCCTCGGGATCGAACAGGTAGGCCAGCATGTGCATGCTGACCCCGTCGAGGCGGCAGGACAGCTCGGCCCCGGTGACCAGCGTGAGCCCGACGGGCAACGCGGCGATCGCCTCGGCATACCCACGGGTCGTGTCGTGATCGGTCAGCGCGACGACGTCCAGCCCGGCAGCGGCAGCGTTACGCACCAGCTCGGCCGGCGTGTCCGTCCCGTCGGAGGCGGTGGAGTGGCAGTGCAGATCTATGCGCACGGTGCGGACTCCAGGGGATGGTGAGGGCAGCGAGGGGATGCTCCAGCATAACGGGACGATCAGCGCCCCCAGGAGCGCAGGGAACCGCGCCCCAGACCCCCACCGGCCGCACCCCGCGACGCACGCAAGACACCCCGCACCCCACACCCACGCGACACACCCGAGATCCCCAGAACCAACCGGCGATTACCGGCGATCCACGGAACCTCAGGGTGCGAGCAACCGGGGGGACAACGCCCCGCAGGGCACCAACTCCAGCTCAGCCCCCGCATCCCGCAAATCCGTGAGCACCAGTTCGTCGTACATCAGCAGACCGGACTGCTCGGGCCACACCACCGCCCACAACCACAGTCCGAGCGCCTCACCCGCGAACACCGCACGGTCATCGGGCCCACCCGCGACATGCCACAACGGAGTGGGCCGCCCCGCCGCCAGCACCTTCGCCTCGGCCGGCTTCTCGACGTTCATGTACGGCCCCGGATCGGGCCCGTCGATGCCCGCATAGCGCGCACCGAGCCCGACGCCGAGTTCCTCGGCGACCAGGATCAGCTCGCCCATGCCCCCGAGCGGACCGGGACCCGAACAGGCCACCGCCGTCGCACGGCCGCCACTGCGGTCGTCGCCCGCGCAGCCCACGCCTGTGAAGAGCCAGCCGACAGGCAGCGGCCACGGCATCCACACCGGCACCTGCGTGCGGTGCACCACGACACTGAGGGCCTCGACGCTGGGCGGGATCACGGGCTGCAGCGGATGCACGGTCCCGTGCACATCACACTGCCAGGAATCGGCAAAGAGGCCGGGAGCCCTGACCCGGCCACCACACTTCGGGCAACTGGGTTCGCCCCTCATAGGGCCCCACGGTCCTCCCCGTCCTTCCTCACGTCAAGGACGATCACCCGTCCGGAGTGACACGTTTCCACCCTTTCCACCAGGTGGAAATAGATGGCAGGCGCATTAATCAGTCACCCCAGCCAACATGTGCATGCACCAACGATCTCTCTTTGGGTCGCGTCCGCGAGTCGCGGAGGAGAAAAAACAGGCATGCGCGGCAGCAACGGAAAGCAGGGGGGACAGACAGAGGGGCTCCTACGGCAGCCGAAGGCCGCGGCTGGGCGACCGCCGGCGCCTCCGTGGTCGCCTTCGGAAACAGGCCGCTCAGCACATCGCATGGAAACATCCAGCATGCCCGGCAAGTCACCGAGGCCAACAGCCAAGCCCTCAACGACCCGAGCGAGTCACGCTTGCTCCCGGTGACGGCCGTGGTCGGCGCGTGGTGGTCGTCGTACGGCGGAAGTCCCTCATTCGCGAGGTCGAGGAACTGGAGACCAGGCACGCGATTGAGGACAGCGTCACCGTCCTCGCGTGCCGGGGCCGGTCCCACTGCCTGCCAACTGGCGCCTCCCAGGCGCCGGTTGGTGACATCGGTCACTCCGAGGTGACGGGCGAGGATCAGTCCAGCGGGACGGACCTGCGGGCGGGGTCGCGCAGGTCCGTCCCGCTCGTGAGCCAGCGTTCCTGGAGAGCCTGGGCGCCGTGGACGCGCTTCCAGGCGGCCTCGTTCGGGGTCATCGGCAGCAGGGGCAGGAAGCGTACGGGGTCCAGGGGTTCGTCGAGCTCCAGGTCCTCGACCAGACCGCCCGGCTCCGCGACCAGGACCGAGGTGAAGGGCGCCCCGGGCCACAGCGGCTCCCCGACATCGAGCGACGCACCGGGGGCCACGATCACACCCTCGACCTGCGGGGAAGCGGCGAGGACCGCGAGCGGGCGCAGCACCTTGTCGGTGTCGGCGAGACCGGCCCGGACGGAGATGACCAGCTCGGCGCGTGGGCCCTTCACCGGGTCGGCGAGCACGGCGGTGGGGTCCGCCATGGGCTGCGCGGACATACCGAGCGTGGCGTAGCGGACGATTTCCCCGTCCTGGTCCCGGTCCTGGAAGCGCAGCACCTCGACGCGGTCCGTACCGAGAAAGGTGACCGCGGCGCGCGCGTCCGGTTCGCCCAGCGTCGTACGCAGCCGGGCCTCGACCAGAGGAAGAACATCAGCCATGCGGCGAGCATAGAACTCGTCAGTTACGGGCAAACGCGCACCTTGACAGTTCCGTCGGCTGTTACCCTTGGCCGGGTTCGGGGCAGCCCGCAGATGAGGGCACCACTCAGGCCTTCAAGGCACTAAGAAGTGGCGATCGAGTCCCGACACCGCTGAAGTTCCCCCCAGGGGGCTCCCCTTGAAGGGGAATGGATCGTCCCTCACGAGGGACCGGCCGGAGGAGGTGGGGCTGCAATGGATCGAAGTCATCCGTGCAGTAGCACCCGCTCTTCCGCCCGCTGATGTAGTTGCTCCGGTCTGCTCCGGCTGGCTGTCACCTCTCGCATTCGCGTCATCGCGGAAGAGCACTTGGTTTCGTTTTTCCTGATCCATCTGATCTGAGTCAGTTCTGAATCAGTAGCGAAGCTCGCCACCGCGACAGTGCGGTGCTTCCCGCTTTGTGGACGTGCCAAACATCCTTCGTCAGGACGTCCCCATTCCGGGCAGTTCCAACCGTTGTCGGCGGTCTTTCGTTGCCTGTTGCGAAGGAGCCTGCCAAATGTCGATGATCCACAACCTGCGAGCCGCGGTCCGCCCGTCGCGTCCCTCCCTGCGCAAGGACGGCCCCTACGACGCCACCCGCGACCCATCGTCGCCATCCGCCGTGGTCGACTGCGCCATCTACCGCGACGGCGCGCGGGTCGAGACCCCAAGGGCGCTGACCCCGCACGAGGCGATGCGCAAGGTGCGCCGCGACGGCGGCTTCGTGTGGATCGGGCTGCACGAGCCGACGGAGGCCGAATTCTCCGGTATCGCCAGCGAGTTCGGGCTCCACCCGCTCGCCGTCGAGGACGCGATCCAGGCCCACCAGCGGCCCAAGCTGGAGCGGTACGACGACACGCTCTTCACCGTCTTCAAGACCATCCACTACGTCGACCACACCGAACTCACCGCGACCAGCGAGGTCGTGGAGAGCGGCGAGGTGATGTGCTTCACCGGGCGGGACTTCTTCATCACCGTCCGGCACGGCGGCCAGGGCTCCCTGCGCGCGCTGCGCCACCGTCTCCAGGACGACCCCGAGCTGCTGGCCAAGGGCCCCTCCGCCGTGCTGCACGCCATCGCCGACCATGTCGTCGACGGCTATGTCGCGGTCGCGGACGCCATGCAGGACGACATCGACGAGGTCGAGACGGAGGTGTTCTCGCCGGGCCGCAAGGGCACCCCGCGCGGCACCGACGCCGGCCGGATCTACCAGCTCAAGCGCGAGGTCCTGGAGTTCAAGCGGGCCGTCTCGCCACTCCTGCGGCCGATGCAGCTGCTGAGCGAGCGCCCCATGCGGCTGATCGACCCCGACATCCAGAAGTACTTCCGCGACGTCGCCGACCACCTCGCCCGGGTGCAGGAGCAGGTGATCGGCTTCGACGAACTGCTCAACTCGATCCTCCAGGCCAACCTCGCCCAGGCGTCCGTCGCGCAGAACGAGGACATGCGGAAGATCACGTCCTGGGCCGCGATCATCGCCGTACCGACGATGGTGTGCGGCGTCTACGGCATGAACTTCGAATACATGCCGGAGCTGCACTGGAAGTTCGGCTATCCCGTGGTCATGACGGCCATGGTGAGCCTCTGTTTCGGCATCCACCGCACGCTGAAGCGCAACGGCTGGCTGTGACGGCGACGCACGGTGCCGAAGGGCATCGTTACGCTTCTGCCCATGACTGACACGCTGCTCGACCGGGCCCTCGTCGAGGAGGCCACCAAGAAGTCCGGCCTCGTCTGGGTCAGGGGTCCCGCAGGCCCTTCCCGTGCCCTGTGGCACGTCTGGCACGAGGGCGCGGCCGTCCTGGTCGGCGACGGTCCCGGTGAGCAGCCGCTGCCGGGCCTGGCAGGCGGGGCCGAGGCGGAGGTCACCGTCCGCAGCAAGGACAAGGGCGGCCGACTCGTCACCTGGCCGGCGTCGGTCGTGGAACTGGCCCCGCGCTCCCCGGAGTGGGAGGCCGCGGTCGCCGAGCTGAAGGGCAAGCGCCTGAACGCGCCGGACGGCGAGGCGATGCCGGACAGGTGGGCGCGTGAATGCCGGGTGGTGCGGCTGGTGCCGCGCCCCGGGGAAACGCGCCCCCTGCCGGACGGCTCGCTGTCGGCTCCGCCCCTGCCGACGCCGGCGACGACGCGGGAACCGATCCCGGCGGGGTTGCCTCGGCTGCTGTTCAGGAAGCGAAAGCGCTCCGCGGGGTAGGGGTTCTTTTTCCGCGGGCTGTGGGTGCTGGTCGCGCAGTTCCCCGCGCCCCCTGGGTGCACGGTCGCGCACCCGAATCCACCAGGTCCCCTTGGGGAAACGGGCTCCTCAGGACGTTGGCAGCTGCTGGCCGTAGTCCACCGTCTCGTTCTTCGGCGGCTCCTCCAACGTGAAGTCCTTGCCCCAGTCGCTCAGCTGCAGTGTTCCCGCGCCGCCCGCGCGGACCAGGCGCAGGGGGTACGGGGTTCCCTCCAGGGAGACGTCCAGGGTGCCGCCGTCGCCCTTGTCGCCGGTGATGCGGATCGTGCGGATGCCCGACTGCTTGTGGTGGCCGTCCCTCGCGAGGCTGCCGTGCAGGGTGAGCAGGCCGTCCAGGAGCACGTCCTTGTCGGTGAATCCGCTGAACTTCTTGTACGAGGGGTCGCCGGTCGGCACCTTCACGAACAGGCCACCGAGCTTCTCGGCGGCTGCCGCGTCCGAGTCGCTGTCGTCACCCTTGCCGCTGTCCTCGTGGCCCCAGAACGCGGCGTCGGCCTTCAGGAAGAGGTTCTCTCCGACCCGCAGCAGCTGGAACGTCGACCCCTTCGCCGTGACCGAGCCGGTGCCGCCGTCGTCCTTGAGGCGCATGTCGAGGGTGTATGTGGTCCCGCTGGTCACCACGGTCCCGGAGAGCCGTACCGCGTCGGCGGACTCGGCGGCCGTACGGGTCTTGGTCTGGATGGTGTCGGCGGCCAGCTTGCCGACCCCGTTCGTGCCCTCGTCCGGGTCGGCGCCGCATCCCGTCAGTCCTGTCCCCGTCACGACCAGCGCGCACACCGCGCTCACCAGTCCGGCGCTGCGGGTACGGCCACGGGAAATCGCAGACACAGGTGGGGCTGCCTCTCGTGCGGGTGTCCTGAGGGGTGTGGACGGCAGCGTACCGGTGCCGCCGGCCCCCGGCGGAGCCGGTCCGTCCGGACCCCCACCAGCGCGGACCCGAACCGGACGGGCTAGCCTGAAGCGCATCCGAGCAGGCAATTCGGAACCCCGGTTCGCAATCCGACGCGCTCTCCGCAGCGCAACCCGGACAGGAGGCGCGACATGGCGGCAGGCTCACCCCGGGTCTTCGTGTCGCACCTCGCCGGCACCGCCGTCTTCGACCCCAACGGTGACCAGGTGGGCCGCGTGCGCGATCTCGTCGCCATGCTGCGCGTCGGCCGCCGGCCGCCCCGGCTGCTCGGCCTCGTCGTCGAACTCACCACCCGGCGCCGCGTCTTCATGCCCATGACCCGCGTCACCGGCATCGAGTCCGGCCAGGTCATCACGACAGGCGTGCTGAACGTCCGGCGCTTCGAGCAGCGCCCCACCGAGCGCCTCGTCCTCGGCGAACTCCTCGACCGGCGCGTCACCCTCGGCGAGACCGGCGAGGAGGTCACCGTCCTGGATGTGGCGGTACGACAGCTGCCGGCCCGGCGCGACTGGGAGATCGACCGGGTCTTCGTACGGAAGAAGGGACGCGGCGGCGCCTTCCGGCGCAACACCGGCGAGACGCTGACCGTCGACTGGTCCGCCGTCACCGGGTTCTCCCTGGAGGAGGACGGACAGGGCGCCGAGAGCCTCCTCGCCACCTTCGAGCAACTGCGCCCCGCCGACCTGGCGAACGTCCTGCACCACCTCTCCCCCAAGCGGCGCGCCGAAGTGGCCGCCGCCCTCGACGACGACCGGCTGGCCGACGTACTCGAAGAGCTGCCCGAGGACGACCAGATCGAGATCCTCGGCAAGCTCAAGGAGGAGCGCGCCGCCGACGTCCTGGAGGCCATGGACCCGGACGACGCAGCCGACCTGCTCGGCGAACTGCCCGAGGACGACAAGGAGCGGCTGCTGAGCCTGATGCAGCCCGCCGACGCGGCCGACATGCGCCGCCTGATGGCGTACCGGGAGGACACGGCAGGCGGTCTGATGACGACCGAGCCGATCGTGCTGCGCCCCGACGCGACGGTCGCCGACGCGCTGGCCCGGGTCCGCAACCCCGACCTCTCCCCCGCGCTCGCAGCCCAGGTGTACGTGTGCCGCCCGCCGGACGAGACGCCGACCGGCAAGTACCTGGGCGCCGTCCACTTCCAGCGGCTGCTGCGCGACCCGCCGTACACCCTGGTCGGCTCGCTCGTCGACGACGACCTGCAACCGCTGTCCCCGGACGCCGAACTGCCGGTCGTCGCCGGTTTCTTCGCGACGTACGACATGGTGGCGGCGCCGGTCGTCGACGAGAGCGGGTCGCTGCTCGGCGCGGTGACCGTGGACGACGTCCTCGACCACATGCTGCCCGAGGACTGGCGGGAGACGGAGTTCCACCTCGACGGGACCGCGGCCCCTGCACCGGCCGAGGGAGGGGGTACCCATGACTCCTGAGCGCGAGACCGGGAGCCGTGAGCGCGCGGCCCACGGCGCCTCGGCGGCCTCCCGTCCCCGGGTGCGGCTCGACCAGCCACGCGCGCCCCGGCGACGGCTGCTGCCCGAGTACGACCCGGAGGCCTTCGGACGGCTGTCCGAACGCATCGCGCGTTTCCTCGGCACCGGGCGGTTCATCGTCTGGATGACGGTGGTCATCATCCTGTGGGTGGTGTGGAACGTGTCCGCACCGGCCGACCTGCGCTTCGACCACTACCCGTTCATCTTCCTGACTTTCATGCTGTCGCTCCAGGCCTCCTACGCGGCCCCGCTGATCCTGCTCGCGCAGAACCGGCAGGACGACCGCGACCGCGTCAACCTCGAACAGGACCGCAAGCAGAACGAGCGGTCGATCGCCGACACCGAGTACCTGACCCGCGAGATCGCCTCGCTGCGCGCCGGGCTCGGCGAGGTCGCGACTCGGGACTGGATTCGTTCCGAGCTCCAGGACCTGGTCAAGGAGCTTGAGGAGCGGTACGCGGGGGGACACTCCGACAGGCCGGGCCTGTTCCCGGCAGAACGGCCGCGGAGGCGTGACGCAGATGACCGGTGACGGGCTTTCCGGCGGCCCCGTGCGGCCCCGTACCATCGGGGTCATGGCTACGGAAGACGCGGTGCGTGAAGCACTGGCGACGGTGAACGACCCCGAGATCCAGCGACCCATCACCGAACTGGGGATGGTGAAGTCGGTGGAGATCGGCGCGGACGGAGCGGTCGCGGTCGCCGTGTACCTGACGGTCTCCGGCTGCCCGATGCGCGACACGATCACGAAGAACGTGACGGAGGCGGTCTCGCGGGTGGAGGGCGTCACGCGCGTCGACGTCGAGCTGGACGTCATGAGCGACAACCAGCGCAAGGAGCTGGCGTCCGCCCTGCGCGGCGGCCAGGCCGAGCGCGAGGTCCCCTTCGCCAAGCCGGGCTCCCTCACGCGCGTGTACGCGGTCGCGTCCGGCAAGGGCGGCGTCGGCAAGTCGTCGGTCACCGTCAACCTGGCGGCGTCGATGGCGGCCGACGGCCTCAAGGTGGGCGTGGTTGACGCCGACATCTACGGCCACAGTGTGCCGCGCATGCTGGGCGCCGACGGCCGTCCGACCCAGGTCGAGAACATGATCATGCCGCCGTCCGCGCACGGCGTGAAGGTCATCTCCATCGGCATGTTCACCCCGGGCAACGCCCCGGTCGTCTGGCGCGGCCCGATGCTCCACAGGGCCCTCCAGCAGTTCCTGGCGGACGTGTACTGGGGCGACCTGGACGTGCTCCTGCTCGACCTCCCGCCGGGTACGGGTGACATCGCGATCTCCGTGGCCCAGCTGGTCCCGAACGCCGAGATCCTTGTCGTGACGACGCCCCAGCAGGCGGCGGCCGAGGTGGCGGAACGGGCGGGCGCCATCGCCGTCCAGACCCACCAGAAGATCGTCGGCGTGGTCGAGAACATGGCAGGCCTGCCCTGCCCGCACTGCGGCGAGATGGTCGACGTCTTCGGCACGGGCGGCGGCCAGAGCGTCGCGGACGGCCTCACGAGGACGACGGGAGCGACGGTCCCGGTACTCGGCTCCATCCCGATCGACGTACGCCTGCGTGAGGGCGGCGACGACGGCAGGCCGGTCGTCCTGACGGACCCGGACTCCCCGGCGGGCGCGGCGCTGCGCGCGATCGCGGGGAAGCTGGGGGGACGGCAGCGGGGCCTGTCGGGCATGTCACTGGGGATCACCCCGCGGAACAAGTTCTGAGTTCGTACGGGGTGGTGGGCGCCCACCACCCCGTACCGGCTACTCGTACACGCCGATGTCCTTGATCATGGCGAAGCCCAGTCCGTACGCGCTCATCCCACGCCCGTAAGCGCCCACGTGCACGCCCTCCTGGGTCGACCCCGCGAGAACCCACCCGAACTCCGACTCCCGGTAGTGGAAGGGCGTCGGAACCCCGTCGACCGGAAGGGAGAGGGTGGACCAGTCATCGCCGCCGAGATCGTCCGCGAGGACCCACGCCGTCTCCGTCTGCTGGTCCAGCCAGTCGTCCCGCAGGGTGTGGTCCATCTGGCCGGGCCAGGTGAAGGACAGCAGCCCCACACCGGCCAGCCAGGCCGCCGACGAGACCGACGTGGCCTCCAGCAGCCCCGTGCCGTCCGCACTGCGCCGTACGGGGTTGGCGGCCACGGTGACCACCACCGCGAACCGCTCCTTGTCCTCCCCCATGGCCTCGTGCCGTACGGAGGGTTCGTCGCCGTGCCCGATCGAACCGTGCTCCACGGCACCGTCGGCCGCCGCACCCACCTGCATCAGCCAGCGCGGTCCCGTGAAGGCCTCGTCGAGGCCGTACCAGGGGAAGCGCGCCAGCAGATAGCCGTCGATCGTACGCCGGGCGGAGGGGACCTGTTGTCCGCCCTCCGCGGCCGGCGCCTGCGCGCCCACCCGACTTGTCGTCTCCATGTACCCGGACGCCTCCTCGTTCTCGTCGGCCCGGAGCGGCCCGCCCCCCTTCGGGCGTACTCGTTCCGGTCCCACAACAACTCGGCAGCATAGCCACACCGCTCCGAGCAGCAGCGAAAGCGCCCGGCTCACAGGCCGCGCAGACGTCCGGATCGGGCCGTCCGAGGCCCGGTCGGAGTATGAATCGCGTCACGCGGGCACGGAGGTCGCGACGGTCAGGTGGCGTCCGCGTCGTAGGGCGGGCGCTCGTCCGGCTCGGGCTTCTTCGTCATCTCGGGCTTCTTCGTCATGTCGACGGTGCCACCGCCCGACGAGGAAGAAGAGGAGGACGACGACGAGGAGGACGACGCGTCCGACTCACGGCCGTGGACCGCGTCCGTGACCTCGGCCATCTCCTTCTTCAGGTCGAAGCCGTTGCGGATCTCCTTGAGCCCCAGCTCGTCGTTGTCCAGCTGCTTGCGGATGAACGTCTTGGGGTTCAGGTCCTCGAACTCGAAGTCCTTGAACTCCGGGCCCAGCTCCTGGCGGATGTCCTCCTTCGCGCCCTCCGAGAACTCCCGGATCTTGCGAATGGTGCGCGTGACGTCCTGGATCATCTTCGGAAGCTTCTCCGGACCGAAGACGAGCACAGCGAGGAGCACGAGCGTCACCAGCTCGAGCGGTCCTATGTCATTGAACACCTGAAGCTCCTTGCGATGTCCTCGGTCCTCGGCCCTCGGTGGTCCGTGCGGTCTTCGCGGTCTTCCGTGGTCCGGGCCGGTTCCACGGTACCCGGCCATCCTGTCCCACCGGTACCGTCCGGGGCCCGAAGAGTGCGTGTACACGACCGGTTTTCCGGGTTGTTTGCCTAGTGGGAGGCCGTACGGGCCCACCACCTGTGAGGTTTCTGTCAGTTGCCGCCGGAGGAGCCCAGGACGAGGGACATCGTCCGTTCCGTGCCACCGCGCAGCAGGGACAGCTCCAGTCGGTCGCCCGGGCGGTGGGCGCGGATCTTGACGATCAGTTCCTCGCCGGAGTGGACGCGCCGCCCGTCGACCCCGGTGATGACGTCGCCGGCCTCCAGGCCCGCCCGGTCACCGGGACCGCCCTTGGTGACCGCGGGCCCGCCGTCATTGCCCTGGGTGCCCACGCGCGCGCCGTCGCCGGTGTAGTCCATGTCGAGGGTGACGCCGATGACGGGGTGTGTCGCCCTGCCGGTGTTGATCAGTTCCTCGGCGACGCGCTTGCCCTGGTTGATGGGGATGGCGAACCCGAGCCCGATCGAACCGGACTGGGTGCTGTCCAGCCCCGAGCCGCTGTCGGCGGAACGGATCGCGGAGTTGATCCCGACGACCCTGGCCCGGGCGTCGAGCAGCGGTCCACCGGAGTTGCCGGGGTTTATGGAAGCGTCGGTCTGGAGCGCGTCGACATACGAGATGTCGCTCCCGTCCCCGTTCTCGCCACCGGCGGTGATGGGCCGTTCCTTGGCGCTGATGATCCCGGACGTGACGGTGTTGGCGAGGTCGAAGGGGGCGCCGATGGCAACGACGGGGTCGCCCACGGCCACGTTGTCGGAGTTCCCGAGGACCACGGGCTGCAGCCCGTCGACTCCGCTCACCTTGACGACGGCGAGGTCGTATCCGCTGTCCCGTCCGACGACCTCGGCCTCGGCCGTCTCTCCTCCGCTGAACGTCACGGTTATCCCGCCGTCGGCACCGGCGGGCTCGACGACGTGGTTGTTGGTGAGGATGTGTCCCCGGTCGTCGAGCACGAACCCGGTGCCGGTGCCTCCTGCTCCGGTGCCGCGTACATGCAGGGTCACCACGCTGGGCAGGGCGCGGGCGGCGATCCCGGCCACGGTGTCCGGTGCCCGCCCGACGGACCCGTCGCTCTGGGCCTGCGGCAGCTGGATGCGGTCGCCGTCTCCACGGTGACGCTCCAGATACGACCCGACGGCCCCGCCGACGCCCCCGGAGAGCAGCGCGAGGAGCAGGGCCCCGGTTACCAGTCCGCGTCTCCGCGTTCCCGGCCGGCCGGCGGCGGGGGCGGCTCCGTTCTGCTGGAGAGGGGACGATGGTGCCCATGGGTCGTAGCGGCGCCAGGGGTCGTCGGCGGGCGCCTGCGGCTCCGCCACGGCCGTACCGTGCGCCGGGGTCACCACAGGGTGCTGGACCGGCGGAGCGGGCGCCCAGGGGCCCGGATGGCCGTAGGGCGGGGTGCTGTAGGGGTCGGGGTCGTGAAGAGGCTGGGGGCCTGCGTCGACAGCCGGCGCGGACTCGGATGCCCCGGCGGGCAGCGGCAGCTCGTAGTCATCCTCGTCGGCGAGGTCCCCGTCGACACCGCCCTCGGCCCGGCCGGGCACTGCCCGAGGCCGCTCCAGCTCGAAGTCGCCTCCGCCGTTTCCAGCGCCGTCCGCCCCGGAAACGCCCGCCCCGGAGAGCGCCTCACCAGTGGCCGGGGCCTGCTCGCCGGAAACACACGTTTCCTGGCCGGGCGCCGATTCCTCCCTCGGCCGACTCCACCAGTTGGCCTTCGCGGGCTTCCCCTCGTTCATGCTCTCCCCACGCCTGGCCCGCCGCCCTGCGGCTCGCCGGCGATGACCGCGCTCGTTGATGCCGCGAACCACCACTCCACGGACCGCTGTTGTGCGGACCGCCGTCGCGCGGCCCGCACCTGGGATTCAACCAGGTTCGTGCGGTCAGCGGACCGTGTCCGAGCGGGAAGGTGAGGGTGCGGGGGACGAGTCGGGTGCCGGTGCCATGAGCAGGCCCTGGACCGCCGCGTCGGGCACCCCCGACCAGGAGGTCAGACCGACCTGCGGGGCCTCCAGCGGGCGTATGAGCGGGGACAGCACGGCGGCGGCGGCCACGACCGGTGTGGTCAGCGGGTGCATGGCCGCGCTCTCCCGGCCTCCGGAGACCGGTGACGGCACGCCCGGCAGCAGCGGCGCGGACGCCTCCGTCGGCGCCACCGGCAACCGCCCGAACGTCCCCTGCCCCAGTCCCTGCGAGAGCAGCGGACCGACCGCGCGGCGGCGCTGGCCGTCAGGAGCCGTCGCGGCCCCCGACCCCTGCGGACGCATCGGCGTCACATTGCTGCCACCGGAGGTGCCCCGGGCGTCCGTCGTGTCGCCCGGACCGCTCGTCGAGACCCCGCCCAGCGCGATCGCGGCCAGGGACACGGCACCGGCGGCGGCGAACGCGAACCGAAGACCGCGCGAGGACGACCGGTCGGCATCGTGGCGGCCGACGTCATGGATACGGAAGCCACGGCCCGGAGCGGACGGGAGCACGGAAGTGTGCGGGCGGGCGGGCACATACCCGAACCCTTCCCCCCTCACCCCGAAGACCCCTGAGCCGACTCCTGGACCCCCGGGGAACCCGGAGAGCCCGTCGGTGAATCCTCCGCCGCCCAGCGGTGAGCCGACGGCGGAATCGCCCCCGCCGGGCAGGCCCTGGAGACGGGCCAGGAAGCTCTCGGAAGGCGGTGGCGGAGCCACCTCCGCGAAGACGTTCTTCAGACGGCGCTGTGCGTCGGCCTCCGACTTGCACTTCGCGCAGGTGGCCAGGTGCGCCAGGACGCGCTCACGCGTCTCATGACCGAGTTCTCCGTCCACAAGGGCGGAGAGGCGGTCTCCCAGATGCTGCTCGGCGAGCCGACGCTCGGCAGAGTACGGCCGTGATCCACTCACGCGGTCGCGCCCCCTCCTCCCAGCGCGGCCACCCGTGGCACCGCGAAACGGCGCTCGGCACGGGCCTCCGGAGAGCGGTGCGCGAGGGCCTTGCGGAGCTGGGAGCGGCCTCGGTGGATACGGGAGCGGACGGTACCGAGCTTCACGCCGAGGGTCGCGGCGATCTCCTCGTACGACAGTCCCTCGATGTCGCACAGGACCACGGCGGCGCGGAACTCGGGCGCGAGCGTGTCCAGCGCCTGCTGGACGTCCGCGTCGAAGTGCGCGTCGTTGAAGACCTGCTGCGGGGACGGCTCACGGCTGGGCAGGCGCTCGGCCGCGTCCTCGCCGAGAGCGTCGAAGCGGATGCGCTGCTTGCGGCGGACCATGTCCAGGAAGAGGTTGGTGGTGATGCGGTGCAGCCAGCCCTCGAAGGTGCCGGGCGTGTACGTCGACAGCGAGCGGAAGACACGGACGAAGACCTCCTGCGTGAGGTCCTCGGCGTCGTGCTGGTTGCCGGTCAGGCGGTAAGCGAGGCGGTAGACGCGGCCGCTGTGCGTGCTGACGATCTCCTCCCACGTGGGCGGAGTCCACGCCTGCCCGTCCGCGTCGGTGGAGAAGGTCGCGGTCTGGGCTCGGTCAGCGGCGTGGCTGGGGTCAGCAGCAGTGTTGTTCACGGATTTCGGCCTGCCCACTGATCCGAGAAGACGCCGCAGCGCTCCTCCCCGATCCACAGGCGCAGCCGCACCTCCCCTGTCGGCTCTGGTGGTGTCCAGGTGAGCCCCTACCATAGCCACCCCGCCCGTTAGCTCCGGATAAGCGGTTTTACGAGAAATCGCTCTGCGCTGATACGGCTCGTACGGCCGCGTCAGCACGTGCACCGCGCTCTTTGAGCTCCCGGTGTTCCGGTCCATCCGCTTGTCCCCCTTGTCCTTACCCTGTCTGCCCCACCTCGTCCCGCACCCCTCTAAACGCCCGGTCCCATCTGCGGGTTCCCGGCCGCAACGGATACAGTCACGCCCAGGCAACTGCGGGGACAGGAGAGGGTCATTACCGGCAACCGGCAGACGAGCTGGGCGTTCGCCGACGCCTTTGTCGCCGAGGACGAAGCACTGCGCTGGGCCCGTGACCGGGCCCGCGAGGCAGGGCTGCGCTCGGTGGCGCCCAGCACGGGCGCCGCCCTGCGGCTGCTGGCCGCCTCCGTGGACGCGAAGGCGGTGGCGGAGATCGGGACCGGCACGGGCGTCTCGGGGATGTACCTCCTGCACGGCATGCGCCCGGACGGGGTCCTGACGACGGTCGACCCGGAGCCGGATCACCAGCAGTTCGCCCGCCAGGCCTTCCGCGCGTCCGGCTTCGCCAGCAACCGCGCCCGCTTCATCCCGGGCCGCGCCCTGGACGTGCTGCCCCGGCTCGCGGACGCCGGCTACGACCTCGTGTTCTGTGACGGCGACCGGCTGGAGAGCCTGGACTATCTAGCTGAATCGTTGCGTCTGCTCCGTACGGGTGGCCTGGTGGTCTTCGAGGGCGTCTTCGCCAACGGCAGGACGGTCGATTCGGGGCCCCAGCCCACCGAGGTCATACGGCTGCGGGAGTTGCTGCGCGCGGTGCGCGAGAGCCAGGAACTGGTGCCGTCCCTGCTGCCGGTGGGCGACGGACTGCTGTGCGCGGTCAAGCGCTGAGCTTTTGGGGCCGACAGCATGCGGGGGCACAACAGTGCCCCGGCGCCGTACGTTCACGATGCCGGGGCAGCTGAAAGGTATGGACGCGTCCGCGCGTCAGCCGACGACCTTCTTGAGCGCATCGCCCAGCGCGTCCGCCTCGTCAGGGGTCAGCTCGACGACGAGCCGACCGCCGCCTTCGAGCGGAACGCGCATGACGATGCCCCGCCCCTCCTTTGTCACCTCGAGCGGGCCATCGCCCGTCCGCGGCTTCATGGCCGCCATGCTCGTTCCCCTTCCTGAAACCAGCTCATCGTCACCGACGGCCCCTTAGGAGGGCACGCGCATCCCCTCATGGGACGCACGTCACCGGCATCGAACACATTGCTTCCCAGCCATTATCCCGCATCTCAGGACCCTATGACCAACATCAGTCGGCATCGCTTGGGCAACGCGCGCGATCAAAACCACTCAATTCGCCGATGTGACTGCGATACTGCGCCGCCGCGCCGACCCGCCCCGGCCGCGCACGGACGGAAATTCTTTGACGCAGGTCACATGACCGGCCCTCTCCTCGGGGCGTGATCTCCGCCATGCTGTCCTGGGACGAGGACGTACTGATCAGTACGTGCGACAGGGCAGCGACACCGGAGGGGACCCCCATGGCCGACACCGTGCTCTACGAGGTGCACGACGGGCTGGCGACGATCACGCTGAACCGCCCCGAGGCGATGAACGCGCTGAGCATCGCGACCAAGGTCGCACTCCGGGAGGCGGTCCAGGCGGCGGCCGCGGACGACGCCGTACGGGCGGTGCTGCTGACCGCCGCCGGCGACCGGGCCTTCTGCGTGGGCCAGGACCTCAAGGAGCACATCGGGCTGCTGGCCGCCGACCGCGAGGCCGGCACGGGCCAGACCATGACCACGGTCCGCGAGCACTACAACCCCATCGTGCGGGCGCTGACGAACATGCCCAAGCCGGTGGTGGCGGGCGTGAACGGTGTCGCGGCCGGGGCCGGCTTCGGCTTCGCGCTCGCCGCCGACTACCGGGTCGTCGCGGACACGGCGGCCTTCAACACATCGTTCGCGGGCGTGGCGCTGACCGCCGACTCGGGCGTCTCCTGGACGCTCCCGCGCGTGATCGGCCCCGGCCGGGCCGCGGACCTGCTCCTCTTCCCGCGCAGCATCAAGGCGCAGGAGGCGTACGAGCTGGGCATCGCGAACCGGGTGGTCCCGGCAGCGGAGCTGCGGGCGGAGGCCGAGAAGACGGCACGGGCCCTGGCCGACGGCCCGACGGTCGCGTACGCGGCCCTCAAGGAGGCCATGGCGTACGGCCTCACCCACTCCCTGGAGGAGACCCTGGAGAAGGAGGACGAACTCCAGGCACGGGCGGGCGCGTCGGAGGACCACGCGATCGCGGTGCAGGCGTTCGTCAACAAGGAGACGCCGAAGTACATGGGGCGCTAGTTCCGGGGCGGAAGCAGCGTTGGGAGTTGCGGGGCCGTACAGCGCAGTCGCGCCCACGCGGCGGAGCCGCGGATCGATACGGCCCCGCCCCCCTATCGGGCGCTTCTTGCCACGCATGTCTCCAAGTGGTCGTCGACCAGTCCGCACGCCTGCATCAGCGCGTACGCCGTCGTGGGGCCCACGAAGCGCAGTCCGCGCTTCTTCAGGGCCTTGGACAGGGCGGTCGAGGCGTCGGTGACGGCCGGTACGTCGGCGAGGGTCCGGGGAGCGGGGCGGGCGGCCGCGTCCGGGGCGTGGGACCAGATCAGCTCGTCCAGTTCCCCGGGGACCCACTCGGCCACCACGCGCGCGTTGGCGATCGTGGCGTCGATCTTCGCACGGTTGCGGATGATGCCGGCGTCACCGAGGAGCCGTTCGCGGTCGACGTCCGTGAAGACCGCGACCGACGAGATCTTGAAGTCGGCGAAGGCGGTACGGAAGCCGGGCCGGCGACGCAGGATGGTGATCCAGGAGAGGCCGGACTGGAAGGCCTCCAGGGAGAGCCGTTCGAAGAGGGCGTCGTCGCCGTGGACCGGACGGCCCCACTCCTCGTCGTGGTAGGCCACGTAGTCCTCCGTGGACAGCGCCCAGGGGCAGCGCAGAGCGCCGTCGGGCCCGGCGAGGGCCACGCCGGCGTCGCTCACTGCTCGCTCCCCTCGACCGGCTTGTCCATGGTGACCCGCGTCGCGGCCCGGGCACCGGCCAGCGCGGACTCCAGGTCGGCGATACGGGCGTCGCGCTCGGCGAGTTCGGCACCGAGGCGGGTGAGCGCGTCGTCGACGTCCGACATGCGGTAGCCACGGGGGGCGACAGGGAGGCGGAGGGACTCGACGTCGCCGCGGCCGACCGGGCGGTCGGGCGGCAGAAGGTCCTGGAGCCGCTCGGGCGCGGCCTCCGGCAGGACGGCGCTCTCGCCGCCGCCCACCACGGCCAGCGTCACCGCGGCGACCACGACGGCGAGCGCGACGACCAGGAACAAGAACATCAACATCGCTGGGTCCCCACGGGATTCGGATGGAACGGACGGATCAGAAGTGCCGGTGCCGAATGCGGCAGGGTCCGATCGTGCCATGCGAGTCTGACAGTTAGGGTCGCAGGCGGCCGAATACAGGGCCGATTACGAGGCCGGGCACAGGAACGTGCCGGGAACGCACTAGGAGAGGTCACAGGCGATGCTCAGACTGGGCAGGCGTGAGTTCGGCACGCACGAGCCGGTGATCATGGCGATCGTGAACCGGACCCCGGACTCCTTCTACGACCAGGGAGCCACCTTCCGCGACGAGCCCGCGCTCGCGCGCGTGGAACAGGCGGTGTCGGAGGGTGCCGCCATCATCGACATCGGCGGGGTGAAGGCGGGGCCGGGCGAAGAGGTGACGGCGACGGAGGAGGCGCGGCGGACCGTCGGCTTCGTGGCGGAGGTGCGCCGCCGCTTCCCCGACGTGATCATCAGCGTGGACACCTGGCGGGCCGACGTGGGCGAGGCCGTGTGCGAGGCGGGCGCCGATCTGCTGAACGACGCGTGGGGCGGCGTCGATCCGCGGCTCGCGGAGGTGGCGGCGAGGTACCGGGTGGGGCTGGTGTGCACGCACGCGGGCGGTGCGGAGCCCCGGACGCGTCCGCACCGGGTGGCGTACGAGGACGTCGTGGCCGACATCCTGCGGGTGACCGTGGGTCTGGCCGAGCGGGCTGTCGCGCTGGGGGTGCCGCGGGAGTCGGTGATGATCGATCCCGGGCACGACTTCGGGAAGAACACGCGGCACAGCCTGGAGGCGACGCGGCGGCTGGGGGAGCTGGTGGAGACGGGGTGGCCGGTGCTGGTGTCCCTGTCCAACAAGGACTTCGTCGGCGAGACGCTGGACAAACCGGTGAAGGAACGGCTGGTGGGGACGCTGGCGACGACAGCGGTGTCGATGTGGCTGGGGGCGCGCGTGTACCGCGTCCACGAGGTCGCGGAGACGCGGCAGGTGCTGGACATGGTGGCGTCGCTCGCGGGGCACCGCCCGCCCGCGGTGGCGCGACGGGGGCTGGCGTAGGGGGTTTCCCTGATCTTCCCCGGGCTTCCCCCGGTTTCCCCGGGCTTCCCAACGCCGGAGGGGCTGCTATCCAGCCCCTCCGGCCTTGAGGACGAGGCCCGTTCAGGCAGTGCTAGCGCCCCGCCTCCTTGGACACCAGCGCCACCGCCTCGTCCACGTCGTCGGTGACGTGGAACAGCATCAGGTCCTTCTCCGACGCCTTGCCCTGGGCGATCAGCGTGTTCCTCAGCCAGTCGACCAGGCCACCCCAGTACTCGCTCCCGAAGAGGACGATCGGGAAGCGGGTGACCTTCTGCGTCTGGACCAGGGTCAGCGCCTCGAAGAGTTCGTCCAGGGTGCCGAGCCCGCCGGGCAGGACCACGAAGCCTTGTGCGTACTTGACAAACATCATCTTTCGCACAAAGAAGTACCGGAAGTTCAGACCGATGTCGACGTAGGGGTTCAGGCCCTGCTCGAAGGGCAGCTCGATGCCCAGCCCCACCGAGACGCCCTTGGCCTCGCACGCACCCCTGTTGGCCGCCTCCATCGCCCCCGGGCCACCGCCCGTGATCACCGCGAACCCGGCCTCGACCAGGCCACGCCCGAGGCGCACTCCCGCCTCGTACTCCGGCGAGTCCACCGGAGTACGCGCAGAGCCGAACACACTGATCGCCGACGGGAGTTCGGCCAGGGTGCCGAAGCCCTCGATGAACTCCGACTGGATGCGCAGCACCCGCCAGGGGTCCGTGTGGACCCAGTCGGAGGGGCCGCCCGCGTCGAGGAGACGCTGGTCGGTGGTGCTCGCCTGGATCTGCTCGCGCCTGCGCAGCACCGGTCCGAGCCGCTGCTCCTCCCGTGGCTGCTTCCTGCCCTCGGGGTTGCCGTTGGCCATGGCCGCTCCCTTCCTCCGCCTGCTGTCGTTCCACCTCAGCGTAGATCTCCGCCGGTTACGGAGGGGGGACGTGGGCATGTCTGCCATGAAGCGCCGTTCCGTCCCCCTGTCGGTTCATGACGTCAGCCAGGCCCGCAGCCGTTGCTCGCCCGCCAGGATCTTTCCGGTTTCCACCCGTTCGTCCCGCTTGTGCGCCAAGTGCGGGTTTCCCGGGCCGTAGTTGACGGCGGGGATGCCGAGCGCGCTGAAGCGCGACACGTCCGTCCAGCCGTACTTGGGCTGCGGGGTGCCGCCCACCGCCTCGATGAAGGCCGCCGCCGCGGGGTGGGAGAGGCCGGGCAGGGCCGCCCCGCTGTGGTCGTCGACAACGAACTCCGTCACTCCGCAGTCCGCGAAGACCTCCCTGACATGTGCGAGGGCCTCGGCCTCCGAACGGTCGGGCGCGTAGCGGAAGTTGACGGTCACGACGCACTCGTCGGGGATGACGTTGCCCGCCACCCCGCCTCCGATACGGACCGCGTTCAGCCCCTCCCGGTACTCCAGCCCGTCGATCACCGGGTAACGCGGCTCGTACGAGGCGAGCTTGGCCAGGATCGGGGCCGCCGCGTGGATCGCGTTGGAGCCCATCCAGCTGCGCGCCGAGTGGGCCCGCTCCCCCGCCGTCCTCAGCAGCACCCTCAACGTGCCCTGGCAGCCGCCCTCGACCTGGCCGTCGGACGGCTCCAGCAGCACCGCGAAGTCGCCCTCCAGCCACTCCGGGTGCGCCTCGGCCACATGCCTGAGGCCGTTCAGCTCGGCCGCGACCTCTTCCTGGTCGTAGAAGACGAAGGTCAGGTCCCTGTTCGGTGCCGGCACCGTGGCCGCGATCCGCAGCTGCACGGCGACCCCCGACTTCATGTCGCAGGTGCCGCAGCCCCACAGGACCCCGTCCTCGTCCAGCCTCGACGGCACGTTGTCGGCGATCGGAACCGTGTCGATGTGCCCGGCCAGGATCACGCGTTCCGGACGGCCCAGGTTCGTCCGGGCGACGACGTTGTTGCCGAACCGCTCGACCGCGAGGTGGGGCAGGTCGCGCAGGGCGGTCTCGATCGCGTCCGCGAGCGGCTTCTCGCTGCCGCTCTCCGAGGGGAAGTCGACGAGCCACGCGGTCAGGCGAGCGGCGTCCAGCGTGAGGTCAAGCGGGGTATCGGCCATGCCGTCGACCCTAACGCGCCGCCCGGCCGCACCACCGCACACCGCCCCACCGCCCCACCGCCCCACTCCCACACCATCTCTTCACCTCTTTCTGGCCACCCCTCCACATCGGACACGGAAGCCGCACTCCCTACTCTCCAGTACCTTGGACGGATGCCGGAGCCGTCCCCCACCCACACGCGTCGTGGCCGCCTCCTCCGTCGTGGGGCGTCCTTCCTGGTCCTGCTCGCCGTCGCGGGCTATCTCGCGGTGCAGTACGTCACCGGCGGCACCGGCGATCCGGCCTGCGAGGTCGTCTCGGCGGGCGGGGACGGAGCCACGTACGAGTTCACCCCCGAGCAGGCGGTCAACGCGGCGACGATCACCGCGGTCGGTACCGCGCGCGGGCTGCCCGAACGGGCCGTCACCATCGCGCTGGCGACCGCCCTCCAGGAGTCGGGGCTGCGCAACATCACCTATGGCGACCGGGATTCACTGGGCCTGTTCCAGCAACGGCCCTCGCAGGGCTGGGGAACAGAGAAGGAGATCATGGACCCCACCTATGCGGCGGGCGAGTTCTACGACCATCTCGTCAAGGTCTCCGGCTATTCCCGCCTCCCCCTCACCGTGGCCGCGCAGCGCGTGCAGCGCAGCGGCTACCCACAGGCGTACGCGAAGCACGAGCCGGACGCCACGCTGCTGGCAGCGGCCCTGACCGGACGTGCGGCGGCCACCCTGACCTGCGAGGGCCGCCCGGCCGCCACCCCGACCGGCGGCGCGGACGCCGTACGGGCAGCGCTCGTACGGGACTTCGGCCGCGACGTGCTCGCCGTGGCCGCCGCGGAGGTGGGCCGCGAGGCCGCCGCCCCCACGCCCTCCCCCACCGCGACGACGGCCGCCGAGCGGCGGACGGTGACCCTTCCCGTGCCCCCGGACACCGCCACGGCCGCCGGGACGACGGTCCGCCAGCGCGGCTGGCAGCTGGCGCACTGGGCGGTGGCCAACGCCTCCGCCCTGCACATCGAGAACGTCTCGTACGCGGGGCGCCGGTGGACGGCCGGCAACACCGACAGCGAGTGGCTCCCGGTCACCACGGAGAAGGGCACCGGCAAGAGCACGGACGCGGTCCGGATCGTCACCGCCCGGTAGTACGGGCAGGAGTACGGGACGTCACCCGTGCGGGTTACTCCTGTCCGGTCCCGACAGAAGTCTGCGCGGGTTTTCGCCGAGTCACCCCCACGTCCACGCCGTATCCGCCAGAACCCTTGCGAACAAAGGGCTGCAACGCACCCCCGGGATTCACCCGACTTTCGGACCGGGTGGCCTTTGCCCGCTTTTATCCACAGCCGATAATGCGACGCATTGCCAACTCTTTACATTGGGGCGCCGCAACCTTCAGGGGGCTTCGAGCGGTAGTCACTGCGTCCGAGTCCGGACGATCAACAGTCACCCGACACTCAGGAGCAACATGTCCCTCCCCCTGACCCGCCGGATCGCCCGTGCAGCGCTGCTCGTCGCAGCGGGAGCGGCAGCCGGGGTCGGTGCGGCCGGCTCCGCCAGCGCGGCGCCCGCCGGCCTGCCGGCCACCCCGAACCTCGGCGGTCTGACCGCCCTGGACGGGGCGAACGTCGGCAGCACCGTCGACGGCGCGGCTCAGAACGTCTCCGGGCTCGCGGGTGAAGCCGGTGGCGACGCGGTCAAGAAGTCCATGCCGACGGCGGGCACGACCGGCGGCCAGGTCGCCAAGCAGGCCACGCCCGTCGCGCAGAAGACGGCCGGCGGAGCGGCGGGCGGCGCCGGTGACATCGTCGGCGACACCGCGCAGACCGCCACGCAGGGCGGCCTGCCGACGGACGCGCTCCCCACGCAGGGCCTGCCCGGCGCCGGCCAGCTGCCCCTGCAGGGTCTGCCGCTGGGCTGACCCGAGCAGCGGTGACCAGGTGATGGCGGAGGGGCCCGGGAGTCTTCCCCGGGCCCCTCCGTCGTACTGCTGTCAGTGCTCGGGCCGCCTACAGGCGGGCGACCGCCGCCGCCACCCGCTCGTCCGTCGCCGTCAGGGCCACGCGGACGAACGTCTCGCCCGCCGTGCCGTAGAAGTCGCCCGGCGCCACCAGGATGCCCAGGTCGGCGAGGTGGGCGACGGTGTCCCAGCAGGACTCCTCCCGGGTCGCCCACAGGTAGAGGCTGGCCTCGCTGTGCTCGATGCGGAAGCCGTGCCGCACCAGGGCCTCGCGCAGGGCCGTACGGCGGGCCAGGTACCGTTCGCGCTGCTCGCGGACGTGCGTGTCGTCGCCGAGCGCGGCCACGGCCGCCGCCTGGGTGGGCGCCGAGGTCATCATGCCGCCGTGCTTGCGGATCTGCAGCAGCGGGCCGAGGACCTCCGGGTCACCCGCGAGGAACGCGGCGCGGTAGCCGGCGAGGTTGGAGCGCTTGGAGAGGGAGTGGACGGACACGATCCCCTCGTACGAGCCGCCGCATACGTCCGGGTGCAGTACGGAGACCGGGTCCGCCTCCCAGCCCAGCTCGATGTAGCACTCGTCGGAGAAGATCAGCACGCCGTGCTCACGGGCCCAGGCGACCGTCCTCGACAGCTCCTCCTTGCTCAGCACCCGGCCCGTGGGATTCGAGGGCGAGTTGAGCCAGAGCAGCTTCAGGTTCGCCGGGTCCAGCTCGGTCGGGTCGTCGTAGACCTCGTACCCGGCACGGGCCAGACGGGCGCCCACCTCGTACGTCGGGTAGGCCAGGCGCGGGTGGGCGACCTTGTCACCCGGGCCCAGGCCCAGCTGCGTCGGGAGCCAGGCGACCAGTTCCTTGGAACCGACGACCGGGAGGACGTGGCGATGGGTGATGTCCCGGGCGCCGAGTCGCCGTTCGACCCAGGCGGTGAGCGCGTCACGCAGTTCGGGCGTGCCCCAGACGGTCGGATAGCCCGGGGAGTCCGCCGCGTCGACCAGCGCTTTCTGGATCAGCTCGGGGACCGGGTCGACCGGAGTGCCGACCGACAGGTCGACGATGCCGTCCGGGTGCGCGGCAGCCGTCTTCTTGTACGGCTCCAGCTTGTCCCAGGGGAAGGTGGGGAGGCGGTCGGACACTGCGGACACGGATCTGGCTCACTTTCCAGTACGAAGTACACGTACACGCGTACGGCAAACGCCTCGGTCCCGTACGGCGATCAAGGTGATCAGGCCGTACGGGACCGAGGCGGCGCAGGCTGTGCGGGCCGCTCTCAGCCGTTCTGCGGCGGCAGCGCGGCGATGAAGGGGTGGTCGCGCTCGATCAGTCCCAGCTTGCTGGCGCCGCCGGGCGAGCCGAGCTCGTCGAAGAACTCGACGTTCGCCTTGTAGTAGTCCTTCCACTCCTCCGGAGTGTCGTCCTCGTAGAAGATCGCCTCGACCGGGCAGACCGGCTCACAGGCACCACAGTCGACGCATTCGTCCGGGTGGATGTACAAGGACCGGGAGCCCTCGTAGATGCAGTCGACCGGGCACTCCTCGATGCACGCCTTGTCCTTGACGTCGACACAAGGCTGCGCGATGACGTAGGTCACGCTGTCGTTCCTCCTCGATAGGGCGCTGGCGAGCCGTCTTCAGGCTCCGCCACCTGGCGCGCGGGAGCGCGGCGTCGTCGATGCCCACACCTAGTATCTCCGTTCCCGGGCATGATCCATACAGGAGGGGTGAACTGACCTGTGGAAATCTCCGCTGCCAGCCGACTCAAGGTCCGCATCGACGCTGCTGACGTGGGCAAACGTGTCTCTGTTCGACGGCTGAACGAAGACGCTCCCGGTGGGGAGAAGTTCACCGACACGGTAGGTGTTCTCACATCCTGGGACGAAGACGCGGGTGTGCTTCTGATCACACGGCGCGACGGCGAGCGCGTCCAGGTCGCGGCAGCGTCCCTGGTGGCGGGCAAGGTGGTCCCGGCGGCCCCCGCCCGCCGTCGCGGTCCAGCCGCCTCGTACGAGGAGCTGGCACGGGTCTCCGCGCGGTACTGGCAGCCGGTGGAGAGTGAGCGGCTCGGGGAGTGGGAGCTGCGCGCGGCCTCCGGATTCACGCGGCGGGCCAATTCGGTGCTGCCGCTCGGCGACCCCGGTCTGCCCCTCGACGAGGCGCTGGCCGCCGTACGGCGCTGGTACGCCGAGCGCGGCCTGCCCGCCTACGTCCAGACCGCCACCGGCGCCGAGGGCACGCAGGAGCTGCTGTGCGCGCAGTTGGAGGAGCGCGGGTGGACGCGTGAGGTGACGGCCGAGCTGTGGGTCGGAGGGCTGGCGCCTCTTGCCGATCGCGGGGACCCGGCCGGGGTGGTGCTGACACGGGAGGCCGATGAGGTGTGGCTCTCGCGGTACCAGCGCAAGGGTGTGAGCGATGTGGCGCTGGCCGTGCTGGGGAGCGGGCCGTCGGTGTGGTTCGCGACTGTGCCCGGCGGCGAGGGCGAGCCGCCGGCCGCCATCGGGCGGTGTGTCGTGGACGGGCGGTGGGCCGGGTTCGGGGCCGTCGAGGTGGATCCCGCCCAGCGGCGCCAGGGGCTGGCCACGGCTGTCATGGCCGCGCTGGCCGGGCGTGCGCTGGAGGAGGGGGCGTCGGCTTCCTGGCTTCAGGTGGAGGAGGACAACTCGGGGGCGCGGGCTCTGTACGCCGGGATGGGGTTCGGAGCACATCACTCCTACCACCACTATCGATCGGCGTGAGAGGGCACGAGCCCGGTATGCGTTTCCCTCATCCTCCTCCGTATCCTCCGGGGCCCGAGCGGTCCGCCGGGTTGCGGACGCTGTTCGCCGACGAGGCGCGGTCCGAGCGGCCCGATCTGACGACGCTGTGTCTGCTGATGGGCGCGGTCGCGGACAGAGCGCTGGACGAGGCCGGCGTCGACGCCGTACAGATGGAACTCGACCGGCTGGCCGGGCAGTTGCCGTTCCGGCCGGGCGGGCCGCGTTCCTGGGCGACGGCTCTGCACGAACTCCTGGGCGAGCGCCACGGGTTCCGTGGCAGCCCGGCCGACTATCAGTGGCTGCAGTCGTCGCTGCTGCACGAAGTGCTGGTACGGCGGCGGGGGTTGCCGATTCTGCTGTCCGTGGTGTGGATGGAGGTCGCGCGGCGGGCGGGGGCGCCGGTGTACGGGGTCGCGCTGCCCGGACACTTCGTCGTGGGGTTCGGTCCGGTCGACCAGCAGGTGCTTGCCGATCCCTTCGACGGGGGGCGGGTGTTGAGCGGGGGTGACGCGGAGTTGCTGGTGGCCGGGGCCACGGGGGAGACGTTGGATCCGTCGATGCTGGTGCCTGCGGATCCGCTGAATGTGGTGTTGCGGGTGCTCAACAACATTCGGGCATGGGGGGCGGCGCGGCCGGAGCGGTCGGAAGTGTCCCTGTGGGCTGTGGAGTTGGCGCTGCTGTTGCCTTCTCACCCGGCTCGGTTGCGGTACGAGCGGGCTCGGCTGCTGGTGCGGCGTGGGGAGTTCCTGGTGGGGGCGGCCGAGCTTGAGGGGTATGCGGAGGTTGTCGCCGCGGTCGACCCGCCGGCGGCCGAGCGGATGCGGGAGCAGGCTCGGGCGGCGCGGGCCAGGTTGAACTGAGTCGTGGGGTGCCCGGGCGCCCCGTGGGAGCTTCGGCGGTGTCGCGGGTACGGATACGGGCGCGTTGTGGCTTGTCGCGTGGGTTCCCCGCGCCCCTGAGGTCCTCAGGGGCGCGGGGAACCCACGCGACCAACCCCCACCGGGCACACGGCCGAAGAACCGCACCCCCCGCGGAGCGATCAGCTCGGGTCGGTCTCGATGACGCCGACCCGGTCGGTGGTGCTGACCAGCGCGGGGCGCAGCGCACCGATCACGTCCTCGACGGTGACCGGGGTCTTGTCGCCGTTGCTGCGGGCGATCAGGACCTCGCTGAAGGTGCCGCCGTACAGCTCCTGGAGCGCGGCCTTGTCGTACGCCTCGACCAGCTTGCCGTTGATCGCCTTCACCTGGAGGAACTTCCACAGGGAGTTCTGCGGGCTGAACTCGACCTCCGGCGCGCCGGCGTCCGCGCGGACGATGACGTTGGCGGACATCGCCGGAGTGGCGAACGCCTTCATCATGCGGTCGACCTCCGCGTCCGAGATCGTCGGCTCCTGCGCCTTGGTGGGGACCTGGACCGGCGTGCTCGTGCCGCTCTCCACCTGGCTGCGGTAGGCGTTCTCGACGGACTCGGCGGCCTTGGCCGCGTCGATGCCCTTGCCCGCTTTGCCGTACACGGCGACGGCCCTGCCGGACTCGAACCTGATCGTGCCGTCGCTCGCCGAGCTTGCCCCGCCGGCCACCCGCTGGAGCGCGGCCGCGAGCTTCTCCTCGTCGACCGGCATGACGGGTTCGACGACCCGCTGCTGCCCGAAGAGCGAGCCGATCACCGACACCGGGTTGTAGTCGCTGACGGCCGCCGCCCGGACCGTGGCCTGGGTGTCGAACTGGAGTCCCGCCTGGTCCGGCCTGAGGTCGACCGTCCTGCCGTCGACGGACAGCTTCAGCGCCTGGGTCATCCGGTCGTCGAAGGCGTCGTCGAGCTTCTTGACGGCGTCGTCACGGGTGCCGCCGCCGATGTCGACGCCGAACACGGTGGTGCCCTTGGGCACGTCGGAGTGGTTCATCAGCAACCCGGCGCCGTACGTGCCACCGCCGATGAGGAAGGCGGCGACGACCAGCAGCGTCAGCTTGCCGCGGCCCTTCTTCTTCGCCTTCTTGCCCTGGGGCGTGGCAGCGGCAGGCGCGTTCGGCGACACCGGCTCGGGCAGCTTCGGCGGGGTGTGCGGAAGCGGCCCGTCGGAGTGCGTGCCCTGCCCGAACGGCGAGTTCCGGTCGGTCGGGACGACCGGCATGCCGCTGGTGAGGGTGGAGCTGGAGACGTTGTCCACGGAGCCGCCGTAGCCGCCGACGCCCGGTTCGGAGACATGCTTCTGCGGGGTCAGGATCGCGGTGTCGTCGCTGAGCCCACCGGCGAGCCCGCCCGTGCCGGAGGCACCCGGGGCCATGGAGCCGTCGCCGACGAAGGGCGGGACGACCGGGCCATGGCCGGTGACGGGACCGCCGGTCGGGCCCGCGGGGCCACGTCCGCCCGGACCCCCGGGTCCGCCGAAGCCGTTCTGGCCGTTCTGGCCGCCGAAGCCGGCCTGCGCGGCACCGAAGTCGTTGGCCGCCGTGAAGTCGTTCGGGGCCGCGAAGTCGTGCTGCGGGCCGAACCCGTTGGCCTGACCGTTCGGGCCAACCTGACCGTTCGGCCCGCCGGGACCGCTCTGCCCGTTCTCCGAGAAGTACGGCAGGTCGTCGCGGCTCGGCTCGCCACGACCGTCGGCAGCGTTCGGGCCGGGCCGGCCACCCGCGTTACGGGGGTGGCCGGCCGACGGGTAGGGAGACGTGCCCAGCGGACCCGCCCCGGCCGCCAGCGCGGACACGTCGAAGGAACCGGTGCCGCCGCCGTGCCCCGGCGCCACGGGACCGGCGCCGGTGGCACCGGGGAGCCCGGCACCCTTCGTACCGCCGCCGCTGCCGGAGCCACCGGCGGCGCGTGGGCCGCCCGCGTTGCCCGCGGCGCCCATGACGCCCAGGCCGGGGCGCGAAGAGCCCGTGGAACCGCCGCTGTTGGGACCGCCGGGGCGTGAAGCGCCCGCCGGTCCTGTGCCGTTGGGGCCGCCTGGACGGGCGCCTGCCGGCGCGGGGCCCGAAGCACCGGGCAGACCGGCGCCGTTGCTCGCGCCACCGCCCGGACCGCCCTTGGGCGCACCGGACTTGCGCGGCGCGAACCAGTCGCTGGTCTTCTCCCCGGGCTGGGCCGGGGATTCGCCGGACTGCTCGGCGGCGCCGTTGGACATGGGAGCGCCCGGCGTTCTGCCGTCGCCTCCCGTCCCCGGCCGCGCATGGGTCCCGGTGTCCTCGGCGGGCTCGGTGTCCGCGACGGGCGTCCGGACGACGACCGGCGGAATCGGCCGGGATCCGGGGATGTTGATCCGGATCCGGGTCGTCAGCGTGGTCTCGGTCTTGGGCCCGTCCGGCTCCGCGGCCGAACGGCCCGCGTCCGCACCGCCGCCGGACGCCATGGGCGTGCCGTACGGCGGTGTCCCCGAGGGGTAGGCGGCACCTCCGCGCCCGTTGGGCCCGGAGGACGGACTGTCAGTTTCACGACTCAAGGCAGGTTCTCCCGGTTGGCTCCGCCGCCCGACGCGACCTCACGCGGGCAGCTCGGCGGCGCGCACCACCATACTGGCCACTCCTGGCGCGTATCCCACGACCGCCGGGGAAACCGTCACGGGACCCCCACGCGGTTGCGGCGGCGAAGTAGTACGTCACTTGCCAAGTCGGCCGGCGGAGCCGTCCGGTTGCCGCGTCTGGGCGAGGGTGGCGCACATCACAGCGACGGCCATCCCGCCGAGGAGGAAGAGGTACGAGCCGGCTCCCGCGGCGAACAGGAAGTCTCCCTCCGGGCGGCTGGCGGTGAGCAGGATGACGGAGACCATCCAGCCGGCCGCGGGCGCGACCGCCCCGGCGCGAGTACCGACGGCACGCGCCCCGCCGAGGAACAGCCCGGCCGCCCCGCCCAGCGCGAGCAGCAGCCCGCCCGGGAACCACGCGGCCTGGACAAGCGCACCGGCGGCCCCTACGACGGCCGCGAGGACGAAGAGCCCCAGGTAGGCCGCCGACCGCCCGAGCGAGGGCCCGACGAGCGGCTGGGCCAGCAGACTGCCTCCGGCCGCGGCCTTCCCACGGGCTTCGCCCGCGGGGGTCTTCCCGTTCGCACTCATCGCGCACCACCCTCCGTAGTCACTGCGATCCCGTCGAACAGATCGGTCTCACGCACAGAAATACGCTCAACACCCTCACCGCGCTCACCGCTCTCACCGCGTACCAACTCGTAGTACTCGTCGGTGAAGAGCGGCTGGGCCTGCTGGTTGGAGAGGGCGAACCAGGGTTCGGCCACCTCGACCTGCGTGGCGTGGGCGCGCATCGCGGCGGCCTTGGCTGCGGCGTACGCGGTCCCGTCGACGACCGTGGTGATGCGGTCCTCGTCCACGACACCCGGTACGTCGCCGATCGCACCGGCCTTGGCGAAGGGCAGCCCGGGCAGCGCCTCCTGAAGGCGGGCGAAGCCCTTCTCGGCGACAGGACGCGACACCCGGTTCCAGTAGACCTTGGGGACGCTCCAGCCGGCCTCGGCGGCCAGCTCAACGGCGCGCATGGCGACGCGGTGGGCCTGGATGTGGTCGGGATGGCCGTAGCCGCCGTCCGGGTCGTACGTCACGACGACCTGTGGGCGCACTTCGAGGATCACCTCGACGAGGTACCCGGCCGCCTCGTCGACGTCCGCCTGCCAGAAGCATCCGGGGTCGTCGTTGTCGGCGAGCCCCATCATCCCGGAGTCCCCGTACCTGCCGGCTCCGCCGAGCAGCCGGTGGTCGACGACACCGAGGGCACGCATGGCCGCGTCCAGCTCACGCAGGCGGTACGCGCCGAGGGCGGCCCCGCTGAGATGCGCGAGCTCGGGCGGAATGACCTCGCCGCGCTCACCGAGGGTGCAGGTGACCAGGGTCACCCGGGCCCCCTCGGCCGCGTACCTGGCCATGGTCGCGCCGTTGTTGATCGACTCGTCGTCCGGATGCGCGTGCACCAGAAGAAGGCGCCGGGCGGGCAGTTCCGTCATGGGGCAAGCCTACGAGGCGGCGGGCGTCGGTCCAGCTACCCCCTGTCCGCCGTTCACCTGGTGGTCACCGTCGCCGTCGCTGTCGGCGTCGAGCACGTGCACGATGGCCAGCGCGATGCGCTCGATCCAGTCGATGGCGTCGGTGACCTCGGCCTCGTCGATCGGACGGCGCTGTTCGAGATCGCCGTCGATCAGGTCGGCGTCGTGCGCGATCTTGTTGCGCCGCTGGGTGATCTCCAAATAGCGGCTGCGGAGCTTCTTCTCGTTCAGGTTGGTACGGCCCTGGAACCAGTCGTTGATCCGCCCCGCAGCCTCGTACCAGACCTTCTCCTCCGTCACGAGCTTGAGCACCTCGGAGATCTTCCCGGGATGCTGGAGCGCCTGGCCCGCCAGCTTGTCGCGCAGATGCTCGACGACGGCATCCGCCAGCGTCACATCACCCCGGCGCACCGCCTCGACCCGGAACAGCGGCAGTTCGTACATCCGCAGCTGGTACGGCATGTCGGGGCTGTCCCTGCCCGCCAACTCCGCGACGCGGCGCAGTACTTCCTCGTGCAGCCAGTGATCGATCGCCCCGACCGCCTGCACCCACGCGGCCCGGTAGAAGTCGTCGATGTCGATCGTGGGCGACCGGAAGGGGGTGAGCATCCGGCCCGTCTCGACCATGCGCCGGGCGTACGACAGGTTCGTCATGAACGCCTCGAACTGGCGCGTCTGTGGTCTGGGAATGGCCATGCGTGCCCCCGTGCTCGTGCTTCGTCACCATCGCCATCGGCATGGCTACGATCACGATTCCCGGGCCGTACGGGGGACGGTCAAGCCGACGGGCGCAACCTCGGACGAAGGTGTCCGATTCCGGTCCGTCCGCTTCCGGATCCCGCCCCTCCGAATGCGAGAGGGAGCCGTCGGGCCCGGCGGGGTCAGGAGTCGGGCCCCTGGAAGTTCTCGTCCCGGTAGCGCGGCAAACCGGACGTCGAAATCGTCCAGTCGCCGATGGTGACGTCCTCGCCGTAGACGAAGTCCTTGCGGGTCGCGTAGCGGGGGCCGCCGGGAGTGGAGTGGATGTCGGTGAGGACGGCGCCGGTGCCGGTGCGGGGATCGAAGATCGCGTAGACCGGGATACCGATCAGAGGATAGTCGCGCATCTTGGTCACCCAGTCGTTCTCCGGGTTGGACTTGGAGACCACTTCGATGGCGGCGATGACCGTACGGGGATCGATGGAGCCCTCGACGTTCAGATCGGTCCACGCGATCACCATGACGTCGGGGTGACGCATGATGCCCTCTGGTTCGTCCTCCACGTCGGGCGTGCCGTTGTGGGCCAGCAGCTCGTCCGGCATGGACTTCTCCAGACGGCGGCTGACGTGCGCTGCCGTCACCTCGTGAGGCCCTCCCGGCGACCTCATGTCGTGCACGATTCCTTCCTTGGTGATCTCGAATTTCCCGGGGAGGGTGTCGTCCGTCGACTGAACGAAGTCCCGCATGGTCCGGTACAGACGGGAAGCGCCCTGTCGCGCGTCGTCCGGGGCGATGGTCATGGCGCTCGCTCCTCGTCGTCTGTGCCCGGGGGCAGGGATCGTCGCTTTCATGCTAGGCGGCCTCCAGGAGATCGGATCGGCAGTCGCGGCAGCGACCGGGCTCGGGCGCACGGAAGGCACGCTCACAGCCACCGCAGTTCTGGAGCGGGTGCCGGACGGCTGTGGGCGAGGCGGGTGCGCGGAACGGCGGCAGGGCCGGTAGCTGGGCGGTGAGGCGGTGGGCCAGGAGGGCGGCTGGTCGGCGCATGCCTTCGGGTGGGAGGTCGCTGGTCAGCGCGTTTCGTACGGCGGTGGGGCTGACGTCGCGCTCCAGCCAGGCGGCGACTCCGGGCGCGAGGTGGGCCGTGTCGCAGGCGGACAGGAGCAGGCCGGGGTGGTGCCGGAGGCCGGCGAGGAGGTCGGTGGCGGCCTGGAGGAGGCCCGGTCCCTTGTACGCGGGCTGCGGTACGGCGGGGAGGGGCTTGCGCGGGGTGCGCTTCCTGGACGGGGCGGGGGTGGAGGTGGTGTGCGCGGGGCGGGTGGGGTCGGGGGCCCTCTGTTCAGGGGCGGGGGCGGGCGAGTGGTGGGGAGCGGGCCCCGGATGCGGCCCCGGATGCGGCTCCGGTTCGGGCTCGGGCTCCGGCTCCGGTTCGGGCTCGGGCTCGGGCTCCGGCTCGGGCTCCGGCTCCGGCTGCGGCTCGGTACGGCGATCAGTGTGGCCCTTGGCGTGACGGCCGGGCTGGTTGCAGGAGACCGTGCGGGTGACCATGTGGCCGCCGGGGACGCGTTCGCGGGTTCGGCTCAGGTAGC
>NZ_JAVFVX010000084.1:0-34882 GCF_033441795.1 Streptomyces sp. ADMS
GCGACGCGGTCCTGGCAGATTCCGTTCACGTGGTCACTCCTTGGCTGACGATGCCCGCCGACCCGGTGAGCCCCAGATGCCCCGCGATGAACTCCCGGTGTTCCGCGGGCCCGCCCCAGTCCGCAGCCAGAGCCCAGGCCCGCTTGGCGTACAGATGGAGGTCGCACTCGGTGGTGTATCCCATGGCACCGTGACACTGGATCGACGTACGGGCCGCCTTCCTGGCCGCGTCCGAGGCGAGCACCTTCGCCATCGACGTCCGCACGGCGGCCTCCGCGTCCCCGGCCGCCTGCGCCCAGCCCGCCGCGAGGACCGCCGGCCGTGCGAAGCGCACCGCCAGCTCCACATCGGCAAGGGCATGCTTGACCGCCTGGAACGAGCCGACCGGTACGCCGAACTGCTGCCGCTCCCGGACATGGGCGACCGTCAGTTCAAGCATCCGCTCACCGAGCCCGACCAGCAGCGCGGCCGTGGCCAGCACCCCGCGCCGGTGGGCGACGGCCAGTTCGGCGGGCCCCTCGGCCAGCAACAGCCCGCCGCCCGCCGGAGGGTGCACCCGGGCCAACCGCCGGGAGCCGTCCACCGAGTCGACCGGCTCCAACTCCACGTCGTCGCGCGTGTGCAGGCGCAGCCCGTCGTCGGCGGGTACGGCGATCAGATCGGCGCGCGCGGCGAAGGGGACGGGGGCGTCGGAGGTGAGGGACACCGTGAGCAGTGCCGATCCTCCTAGTACGGCCGCGAGTTGGGGGGCGCCCGCGGCAGCGAGCAGCGACGCGCCGACGGCCACCGTCTCGGCGGCCGGTACCGGCAGGCCGCTGCGGCCCAGGGCCCGCATCAGCGGCGGAAGCGCGTTCTCGTCGAGGCCCAGGCCGTCGGCGCTCTCGGGGACCAGCGCACCGGTGACACCGACCCCGGCGAGGGTGCGCCACACGGCGTCCACGGCCTCGGTGCGGCCACCGGGCCATCCGGCCCGGATCTGCTCGGCGCCGGCCTGCTTGGCCAGCACCTCACCGGCGGCCTCGGCAAGAGCCGTGTCCCGTTCGGCTGCGGCGAAGCGCATCGCTTCCGGTCACCTCCTCGGCAGGCCGAGCAGTCGCTCGGCGACGATGTTGCGCTGGATCTCGTTGGTCCCGGCGTAGATGGGGCCCGCCAGCGAGAAGAGGAAGCCCCGGCTCCAGGGCCCGTCGACCTCCGCCTCGGGCCCGAGCAGTTCGGCCGCCGTCTCGTGCAGGGCGATGTCCAGCTGGGACCAGAACAGCTTGTTCAGGCTGGACTCCGCACCGACCGGCCGCCCTTCGACGATCGACGTGACCTGTTCCAGGGTGAACAACTCGTAGGCCTGGGCCTCGATCCACGACTGCACGACCCGGTCCCGGTGCGCCCCCGGCCCTTCTGCCCGCGCCAGGCCGAGCAGCCGTTCGGCGGTGTGCAGGAAGCGCCCGGGGGAGCGCAGGGTCAGCCCGCGCTCGGACCCGGTGGTCGCCATCGCCACCCGCCACCCTTCTCCGACCCCGCCGAGCACATCGGCGTCGGGAACGAAGACGTCGTCGAGGAATACCTCGGCGAACCCCTCGTCCCCGTCGAGCCGTTCGAAACCGCGCACCGTGGCACCGGGCGCGTCCAGCGGAACGAGGAAGTAGGTGAGCCCGCGGTGGCGCTCCGCCTCCGGGTCCGTACGGAAGAGTCCGAACAGGTGCGTGCAGAAGGCGCCACGGGTCGTCCAGGTCTTCTGGCCGGTCAGCCGCCAGCCGCCGGCCCCCTCGTCGCGGACCGCCCGGCTGCGGATGCCGGCGAGGTCGCTGCCCGCGCCGGGCTCGGACCAGCCCTGCGCCCACAGGTCCTGGGCGGCGGCCATCCTCGGCAGAACGCGCCGCTGCTGCTCCTGCGTGCCGAACGCGAACACGGTCGGGGCCAGCAGGAAGATACCGTTCTGAGTGACCCGGGCGGGCGCCCCGGCCCGGTGGTACTCGTCCTCGAAAATCAGCCACTGCCACAAGGACGCGTCCCGGCCGCCGTACGCCTCGGGCCAGGACACGACCGACCAGCGGGCCTCGAACAGGGCGCGCTCCCAGTCCAGATGGGCCGCGAACCCCTCGCGGGTGTCACCGGACGGCAGCGGATTCCTGGGCACGTTCGCCGCGAGCCATGCCCGCGCCTCCTGCCGGAACGCCTCCTCCTCGGCACTCCAGGTGAGATCCACGGCTCACCCCTCCCCGTCCGTACGGCCGCCGAAGGTGTCGCGGACCTCGGCGGCGACGCCCGACAGGTTGATCTCGAAGGTGAAGCCCTGTTCGTAGCGGTAACTGCGCTTCACGTCCCACAGGTCGATGCCGTTGAAGGCCTCCTTGGCGGCGCGGATCACCACCGGGTTCTTCCCGGCGATGTCGGCGGCGACCTCCAGGGCCCGGTCCCGCAGCCGGTCGGCCGGTACGACGTCCAGCACCGAGCCGAAGGCGTGCAGCTCGGCGGCGGACGCGGTGGCGCAGGTGTACATCATCGCCCTGGCCCTGTGCTGCGGGACCAGACGGGACAGGTGCGTCGCGGCGCCCAGCGCGCCCCGGTCCACCTCCGGCAGCCCGAAGTACGCGTCCTCGGCAGCGACGATCACGTCCGAGTTGCCGACCAGACCGATCCCGCCGCCCAGACAGAACCCGTGGACCGCGGTGACGACCGGCACCGCGCAGTCGTAGACCGCGGCGAACGCGGCGAAGCAGCCACGGTTCACCCCGATGACGGCGGCGTGGCCGGTGTCGGCCTGCAACTCCTTGACATCCACACCGGCGTTGAAACCGCGCCCCTCGGCGCGCAGCAGCACCACCCGCACGTCCGGATCGCGGCCGAGCCGTTCGACCGTCTCCGCCAACCGGTACCAGCCTGCCACCGGCAGGGCGTTGACCGGCGGGCAGTCGACGACGACCTCGGCGATGCCACGTTCGTCGACGGCGGCGTTGACGAGTTCAGTGCCCATGGGTTCTCCTGTGTCGCGGTGCCGGGTCGCGGGGCGGCCGGCCGCGGTCACCGTTTCGCTCCGGTGTTGGTCAGACGGGTGAGGACGGCGTCGGCCTCCGCGACGATGCGTTCGATGAGTTCGGCGCAGCTGGGCAGGTCGTCGATGACGCCCGCGATCTGGCCGGATGCGAGGGGCCCCAGGTCCGTCCGGCCGTCGACCATGCCGGCGCGCAGCATCATCGGGGTGTTCGCCGCCATCACCACCTGGGACCAGCCCAGTTCATGGCTGCGGCGCATCGCCAGTCCCTCGCGGACCAGGTCGGACCACGAGGTGCCGGAGACCTTCCGGAACGCGGCGGCGTGCCGCAGCGAACGGACGAGTCGCGCGGGCGCCCGTTCCCGCAGCAGCCGTTCCACCGCTTCGGTGCGCAGGACGCGCTGGGGGATGCCGTCGAGGACCGGGGTGACCACGGTGTCGGTGACGCCCCGCCTGAGGTACTCGGCCTTGACGGAGTCGCGCACGGTGCAGTCGCTGGTCAGCAAAAACCGCGTGCCCATCGCGATGCCCACGGCACCCTGGGCGAGCGCGGCCACCAGCCCCCGCCCGTCGCAGAACCCGCCGGCCGCGATCACCGGGATGTCGACGGCGTCCACGACCTGCGGGAGCAGGATCGAGGTGGGGACGCCCCCGGTGTGGCCGCCGCCCTCACTGCCCTGCACGACGACCGCGTCCACGCCCCATGCCTGGACCTTCTCGGCGTGGCGGCGGGCGCCGATGGACGGGATGACGACCAGCCCCGAGTCCTTCAGCTCGCGGACGACGCGCTCCTGCGGGGCGAGTGCGAAGGACGCGATCCGCACGCCCTCGCGCATTAGAAGGTGGCCGCGTTCCAGGACGTCGGGTGCGTCGCCGCGCATGTTCACCCCGAACGGCGCGTCGGTGCGCTCCCGGACGGCCCGGATGGCGTCCCGGGTCTCGTCGAGGGAGAGCGTCGCGCTCGCCAGGATGCCGAGCCCGCCGGCCGCCGCGGTGGCCGCCGTCAGTCCGGGCCCTGACACATATCCCATGCCGGTCTGCACGATCGGGTGGCGGACACCGACCAGGTCGCACAGCGCGGTGTGCAGGGCGGGGTGGACGGGGGCGATGGGGGCGCTCATACCGGGTCTCCTTCGCGCGCCGCTCGCCGGGGCCGTGAGTCCCGGCTGCCGAGGGGTTGTCGGTCGAGCCAACGTAACCTAACAATTGTTTGCTAGGTAAGACTCCGTAGGGGTGGGAGCGTGGGAGGAAACAGTCCATGGGAGACAAGTCGATGTCCCTGGCGGACTTCGCCGGGACCGTCGAGTCGGGCATGACCATCGGTATCGGCGGCTGGGGATCGCGGCGCAAACCGATGGCACTGGTGCGTGAACTCCTGCGCGGCGACGTGCGCGACCTGACCGTCGTCACGTTCGGCGGCCCGGACGTGGGGCTGTTGTGCGCGGCGGGCAGGGTGCGCAAGCTCGTCTACGGCTTCGTCTCGCTGGACAGCATCGCCCTCGACCCGCACTTCCGCGCCGTACGGGAGCGGGGCGGCGTGGAGACGGCCGAGTACGACGAGGGCATGATCGTCACCGGTCTGCGGGCCGCCGCGAGCCGGCTGTCCTTCCTGCCGACCCGCGCGGGCCTCGGCTCCGACGTCCTCAGGATGAACCCCGACCTGGTGACGATCGCCTCCCCGTACGCCGACGAGGAGTACGTGGCGATGAAGGCCCTGCGGCTCGATGTGGCTCTGGTGCACGTCAACCGCGCGGATGCGGCCGGCAACGCCCAATACCTCGGCCCGGACCCGTACTTCGACGACCTGTTCGCGATGGCGGCCGACCGCTGCTACGTGAGCACCGAGCGGATCGTCGCCCCCGAGGACCTGCTCGCCGCCGGGCCCGCTCAGTCACTGCTGATCAGCCGTCTCTTCGTCAACGGGGTCATCGAGACACCCCGTGGCGCCCACTTCACCTCCTGCGATCCCGACTACGCGCGGGACGAGGCGTTCCAGGCGCACTACGCGTCGGCGGCGCGGGACGCCGACTGCTGGCAGCTGTTCCGCAAGACGTTTCTCGACGGCGACGAGCAGGCGTACCACGAGGCCGTGGCGGAGTTCCACGCGAACCGCGACGGACAGGGGGAGGGACGATGACGGAGATCACCCGGGCCGAAGTGTGCGCCGCTGCCTGCGCCGACGCGTGGCGCGGTGCCGGGGAGGTGCTCGCGCACACGGCCGGGGTGCTGCCCTCGGTCGGGGCGCGCCTGGCCCGTCTGACGTCCAGCCCGGACCTGGTCCTGACCGACGGCGAGGCCTACTTCATGAGTGATCCGCCGCCGCTCGGCCGGACCGCCGCCGACGGGGGCGTCGTCGAGGGCTGGGTGCCGTACCGGCGGGTCTTCGACATCGTCTCCAGTGGTCGTCGGCAGAGCATGATGGGGGCCAGTCAGATCGACCGGTACGGGAACCAGAACATCTCCCTCATCGGCGACTGGCGTCGTCCCACGCGGCAACTCATCGGTGTGCGCGGCGCTCCGGGCAACACCGCCAACCACCGCACCGACTACTGGGTGGCCCGGCACACCCCGAAGGTGTTCGCCGACAAGGTCGACGTGGTCTGCGGTGTGGGCAACGACCGTGCGCGCGGCGGCAGGGGGCTGAGGTTCCACGACCTGGGCGTGGTGATCACCAACCTCGCGGTTCTCGACTACGGGGAGGACGGGCGGCTGCGCGTGCGCTCCCTGCACCCCGGCGTCACCGCGGAAGAGGTCCACGCGAACACCGGTTTCGAGATCGACGCGAGCGGCGCCACCGAGACCCGTATGCCCGACGAGACCGAACTGCGGCTCATCCGCGAGGTCGTCGACCCTCGCGGGCTGCGCGACCGCGAGGTGAGCCGGGGCACCGGGTCGTAGGACCCGGCACCCCGGCACCTCACCGGGACTCCCGGCCCGTCAGCAGGGGGAGTTGGTCTGGGTGAGCAGCCCGAGACGCCACGGCAGGGTGTTGTAGTCGCCGGTCGCACCGGGATCGAGACCCTGGTACAGGTACTGGAGCCGGCAGCCGGGAATCGTCAGCGTCTGGTCGTAGCCCGCACGGATCATCTCGCCGTGACTGATGTCCCTGGTCCAGGCCCCGGCCGGGAAGGTGACGTTGTTCGCCCGGGCGAACGGGTTGCTCTCCGAGGCGGCCAGCGCCGTCCACGAGCCGCCGGGACTGTTCGCGGTCCAGGAGCGGAACCAGCGTTTCCCGTCCGACCCGATCGCCTCGACGAGCAACAGGTACTGGTTGCTGTCCTGCACCTTGTAGACGTTGGCGGCTTCGAACAGGGCGTACCTGTTGGAGTCCTGGGCCGCGATGACCGTGTTGGTGAAGCCGCCCGGGAACTGGCCGACGGTCGTCTGCGAGCGGTACAGGTGGCCGTTGTCGTCGGAGGAGAACAGGTAGCAGTTGGAGCTGTCGCAGATCACCCACATGTCGACCCAGTAACCGTTGCCGATGTTCTGCCTGATGATGTCCGGCATCGCGGAGTAGAAGTGCCGGGGAGCACTCCAGCCGTTCGGGTCGCTGATGTCCGGGTTGGTGGAGAAGGAGGCGTTCCCGGTCTGGTAGACGAGGTACCACAGCCTCTGCGGCGCGTAGTAGAACACCTGCGGCGCGGCCCGGTATCCGGTACCTATCGCGGAGCGGTCCAGATAGTGGTGCGTGGCCGAACCCGCCTGCGACCAGTCGGTGAAGTTGAGGTACACCAGGTTGTACCCGGAGGCGCTCGCCGTGCTGGCGAACACGTGGTACCTGCCGTTGTAGTGGACCACCGAGGGGTCCTTGATCCCGGCGATGCCGGGGTGCGCCGAGTCCGGCTTCGGGGCGATCAGCGAGCCGCTGGAACTCCAGCTGAAACTGCCGGGCAGGGCAGCCGCCGAAGCGGCCGAGCGGGTGCCGGCGGTCCGCGCCGCCACCGTCGCCGAGCTACCGCCCAGCGCGGTCAGCGTCGCCTGGAAGGCCGCCTTCTTGTTGCCGTTGCCGTCGAACAGCAGTGGGTTCTCCCCGCTCCGCCAGGAGTCGCTGTCCCGTATGCCCCACACGGTGATCCCGGTACAGCGTGACACGTTCATGCACGCCCGGACGGTGTTCGTGTACGCGGCCGACGGCGCCTGCGCAATGTCGAGTTCGGTGATCTGTACGTCCACACCGAGCGCCGCGAAGCTCGACAGCGTGGTCTGGAAGTTGGACGGCGGGCCGCCGGTGCCGAAGTGCGCCTGGAAGCCGACGCAGTCGATGGGTACGCCCCGCGCCTTGAAGTCGCGCACCATGCGGTAGACGCCCTGCGTCTTCGCGGCACTCCAGTTCTCGATGTTGTAGTCGTTGTAGCAGAGCTTGGCGGCCGGGTCGGCCGTTCGCGCGGTACGGAAGGCCTGTTCGATGAAGCCGTCGCCCAGCACGTTCTGGAACACGGAGGCACGATGTGTGCCGCTCCCGCCGTCGGCGAAGGCCTCGTTGACCACGTCCCAGGAATGGATCTTTCCCTTGTAGTGGTTCATCACCGTGGTGATGTGGTTGTTCATCACGCTGCGCAGGGTGTTCGCGTCCGTGATGGAGCTGACCCAGCCGGGCAGTTGGGAGTGCCAGACCAGGGTGTGGCCGCGCAGACGCTGCCCGTGCGACGCGGCATGACTGGCGATCCGGTCGGCGGGGGCGAAGTCGAACGAGCCGCGCGAGCGCTCCGTGGTGTCCCACTTCAGCTCGTTCTCGGGCGTGACCATGTTGAACTCGCGGTTCAGGATGTTCGCGTAGGCCGTGTCACCGAGTTTGCCGGCGGCCACGGCGGTCCCGAAGTACCGCCCGGACTGGGCCGCTTGGGCCCCCAGTGTGGTGGCCCGGACGTCGGCTGCCGGCTCGGCCGCGGGCACGGCCGTGGCGGTGCCGGTCGCCAGCAGCGCGGTCGCGACCAGCAGGACCGTGCCGCCGAGAGGGCGGGCGTTCCGGCGGGTGGGGAATTGATGGAGCCATGACATATGTGCGCTCCTCTTGTGCGGGGGCTAAGAGGTGTGCGTGACCGGACGGAGGCGTGGTCGAGCCCTTGGGTGTTCGCCATGTCGAACACCGGCCGCCCTTCTGGACGTCTTGGATGATAGGAGGCGCACAGGGCGCGTCAATACCTCTCGCATCATTCGGTTTTCACGCCGAAATGTTTCGCCGTTGCTTCCCGGTGAGCAGCCGCCGCGGATTGGCGATACGGAAGGCGTGCGCGGCCGCTCCGCCCAGACCGAAGCCGGGATGCAGCGGCGGCTCCGCGTAGGGCCGGTCCGAGCCCTGGACGACGGCACCGGTGCCGAGGGCGCGGACGACGGCGTCGACGGCACGAGGGCCGTAGGACGACGTGTCGACGAAGACGCCCGGGTCCACGTCCGCCTCCTCCTGGCCGCCGCCCCGGGCGGCGAAGCGCTCCCCGTGCAGCGGGGCGAGGCCGGCGAGCAGTGCGAAGCACACGCGCAGGTGTGGATGGCGCGGTCGGCCGAAGGCGCGGAAGGCGAACCAGGCGGCGTGCATCTGCTGGACGTACGGGACCATCGCCGGCCACCACCCGGGGCCCCCCGGTTCGCCGGCCGCGGGTCCCGGGTGCACGAACAGCGGCAGATCGCGTTCTGCGAGCAGATCGAGCAGGGGGGCGCACCGCGCGTGACCTGCCGCGTCGGCGAGGGCGTTCGCCGGCAGCTGGAGGCCGGCGAACCCCCGGTCGAGATCCTTGGCCGTCGCGTTCGCGTCGATGTCCCGAACGCAGGCTGCGGCCCAGGCGCCGAAGGGTTTCGGTAGAGCGGCCGATCCCTCGTGATACGCGTCCAGCAGGGGCCGGGCCTCGGCGGCGGGCAGCCACTCCACGCCGATCGGGGCGGACAGCGAGACGAGCACCCGGCCGAGGCCGTCGGCGCCGGCGATGTCCGTACGGCGGGCGATGTCGTGGTCGGCGGGTGGGATCTCGTAGGGCGGCTCACCGCGCAGGTACAGGGTCCAGCCGTTGAGGAACGGGGGTTCGCGGCGCGAGCGCAGGGCCGCCACCAGCGAGGGGGTCCACAGATGCTGGTGTACGTCGACGCTGGTCATGAAGCTCCTCCCGCCGGGGCTGACGATTCTCCCAGCAACGCGCGCAGCGCGCCCCGGACGTTGTCGGACCCCAGGATGCCGTGGCTCACCGCTGTCACGTCCACCCCGCAGGGCCGGTCGTCGTCGAGGGGCGGCACCGCCGCCCGGATCGCCCGGTGCAGGAGCCGGGGTCCCCGGCCCAGGGCGGGCGGCGCGGCCAGGTCCACCGCCTGTGCGGCGACCACGGCCTCCACGGCGAGCAGCGGTCGCAGCCGGGCGAGGACCCTGGTCAGTCGCCGGGCGCCGAGCGCCGCGTTGGTCGAGTCGTCCTCGACGGCGTCCGCGCCGTGGCGGGGGTCGGTGGACACCGGAGTGGAGAGCATGCGGATCTCGGCGACGAGTGCCTGCGCGGTCTTGGTCAGGGGCGCGAAGCCCGAGCGCTCGGGTCCGTACGGTGAGAGGTTCGCGGGCAGACCGCTGACGGCGGGGTCGAGCAGCCGGCGTATGCGCTCGGCGGAGACGGCCGGCGTCTGGGCCAGGGCCAGCGCGAGGGTGTCGAGCGCGAGGGCCAGCGCCGGAGTGTGGAAGTTGCCGGAGGAGAGGATCTCGCCGGTGTCGGGCAGCACCACCGGGTTGTCGCCGCAGCCGTTCAGTTCCGGATCCAGGGCGGCACCGGCGAAGCCCATGGCCGCGTAGGCGGCGCCGTGCACCTGGGCGGCGCAGCGCAGGCTGACGGGATCCTGGACCCGGCGTGCGTTGCGGGGATCGCCCAGTTCGCCGCCGTCCAGCAGGGCGAGCAGCTCGCACGCGGCGCGGGACTGGCCGGGGGCGGGGCGCAGGCCCAGTACCCGGGCGTCGAGCGGACTCGTGTTCGCCCGGAAACCCTCATAGGTAAGCGCCGTGACCGCCTGGGCCATGGTGAGGAGTGCGGCGGCCTCGTGCAGGACCAGCGCGCTCTGTCCGGCGGCCAGCGGGCTCGCGCTGCACAGCACATGCCCGTCCTTCGGGCCCAGTCCGGCCGGCGCGAGACCGGCCCGCCGCAGTGCCGTCGCGCCGTCGCACACCTTCCCGTCGAACTCGGCGCTGCCCTCGCCGATGACGACCAGGCCGACATGCGCCAGCTGGCACAGGTCGGAGGCGCCGATTGACCCCACCTCGGGGATCACGGGATGCACCCGCGCGTTGAGCATCGCCACCAGCAGCAGCACGATCTCCGGCCGCACCCCGCTGCCGCCGCCCGCGAGGCCGTTCACCCGGGCGAGGACCGCGGCGCGTACGACGGGGACCGGCAGCGGATCGCCGACCGCGTTCGCCCGTCCGCGCACCGTGCGGACGCTGAACGCCTCCAGCTCGGCGCGCGGCAGGGCGTAGGAGGAGCGGGTGCCCAGACCCGTCGTCAGGCCGTACGTCGGTACCTGGCGGTCGACGATGTCCTCGACGACGGCCCGCTCGCGCACCAGCCGAGGCAACACCGCGTCCGCCAGGGCGACCTGGGTGCCGTGGTGGGCGACGGCGACGACATCCTCGTACGACAGCGACCGCCCGTCGACGACGACCTCCGGGAATCCGACGTCTGTCCTGGCGGTGTCCGTCATGAGAAGCGGAGTTTCTGGCCGAGGCCGCGTTCCTCGGCCTTCCTCAGCATCGCGGCGCCGAGCGCGATGTCGGAGAGGGAGAGACCGCGGTGCCAGAACAGGTTCGTCTCCGCCGGGCTCGCCCGGCCGGGCTTGCGGCCCGCGACGATCTCGCCCAGCTCGCCGTGCAGATCGGCCTTGTTGAGCCTGCCGGAGTCCACGTGGGCGCGCAGGGCGCCGAACGGTCCGGCGTGTGCCTGCCCCCAGTCGTCGACGACGATCTTGTCCAAATGTCCGTGAGGCCGAGTTCGACCGCGCTGTTCGTCCCGTAGGGCACGACCAGGGCGCCGCGGGCGATCCACTCCGTCTTCAGCAGCGGCTCCGGACGTTCGAGACGGGACGCCTCCACCACGATGTCGGCGCCCTCCACGCACCTCTGCCAGTCCTTCGTCACGACGACAGGCTTGCCGAGGTCCCGCTCCAGACGCTCGGCGAAGGCTGCGCGGCTCTCGGGACGGCGCGAGTGGACACGTATCTCGGCGAGGTCGAAGATCCGGTCGAGGAGGCGGACGTTCCAGTACGAGGTGGCGCGGGCGCCGATGTGTCCGAGCACCCCGGCGTCCGGGCGGGCCAGATGGCGTGCCCCCAGCGCGGTGAGCGCGCCCGTGCGCATCTCGGTGAGAGCGGTCGCGTCGACCACGGCCACCGGCATGCCGGTGCGCGGGTCGAAGAGGTTGAGCAAAGCCATCTCGGAGGGCAGACCGGCCTCGTAGTTGCCGACGAAGTCGCCCACGATCTTGACCCCGGCCAGCGAGAGCGGAGCGACATAGCCGCGCAGCACGTTGAAGTGCCCGTTGAACGAGGCGTCGGGCACGAGGTGGACGCGCGGTTCGATCACCGTCTCGCCCTGCCCCTGGGCACGCAGCCCCTGCTCGACGGCGTCGAGGATCTCGGTGTCGGTCAGCTCCAGCTGCCCGATGTCCGAGCCGTTGAGGAAGGTGAAACAGACCGGTTTCATGGAGGTGTCCCCCTGTTCTCCGGGCCTCCCGGGCCTGATTTCGTGTGACTGTAACGTGCCGTTTACAGATGACCATTGACTGTCATTCAGTCACCGATAACTCTGCATGATTATATGCAAGTCGGGTAAGGGGCAGCCTTGATCAGATTCGACGCGGTGAGCAAAAACTATCCGAACGGGACGACAGCGGTGGACGAACTGTCGCTCGAGTTGGCCGAGGGTGGCATCACGGTCCTGGTCGGTCCCTCCGGCTGCGGCAAGACCACGACCCTGCGCATGGTCAACCGCATGGTGGAGCCCACGGCCGGGACGGTGAGCCTGCGCGGCCAGGACATCCGGGAGATCCACGCCCCAGAGCTGCGCCGCGGCATCGGGTACGTGATCCAGCACGCGGGGCTCTTCCCGCACCGCACCATCCTCGACAACATAGCCACCGTTCCGCTGCTGCTCGGCTGGAGCCGGAAGAAGGCCCGGGCGCGGGCGGCGGAACTGCTGGAACTGGTGGGGCTGCCGGGCGAGATGGCCAAGCGCTATCCGAACCAGCTCTCCGGCGGGCAGCAGCAGCGCGTCGGGGTGGCCAGGGCGCTGGGCGCCGACCCGCCCGTACTGCTGATGGACGAGCCGTTCAGCGCGGTCGACCCGATCGTCCGGGCGGAGTTGCAGGCGGAGTTCATCCGGCTCCAGAGGGAACTGCACAAGACGATCGTGTTCGTCACCCACGACATCGACGAGGCGATCAAACTCGGCGACAACATCGCGGTGTTCCGCACCGGCGGCAAGCTGGCACAGTTCGACACCCCCGAGCGGCTGCTCGCCCAGCCCGCCGACGACTTCGTGGCCGACTTCGTGGGACACGACCGGGGCATCCGCCGGCTCTCCTTCGTCAACGCGGCCGACGTGCCCCTGCGCGACGGCCCGGTGCTGCCGGCGACCTCTCCCGTGGCGTCCGCGCGGACCGGCGGCGAGCCCTGGGTACTGGTCGTCGACGAGGGCCGGCGGCCGCTTGGCTGGACCGTGGTCACCGACCTCCCGGAGAGTGGCACGCTCGCGGACGTACCGCTGGCGCCGCTCGGTCACACCTTCAGCCTCGACGGCGACTCGGCGCGGGCCGCCCTCGACTCGGCGCTCCTGTCGCCCGCCCGGCTCGCGGTGGGCGTGGACGCCGACGGCGCGGTCGTCGGGGTCGTGGACGCCCACGAGCTGTCCACGGTCATGTCCGAGGCCGGCGCCGACGGGACGGGCGGTGAGAAACGATGAGCGACGACGAGCCGCTGATCCGGTGGCAGTGGATCGGCGACCACGCCGGTGAGCTGGCCGACTACACCGGCGTTCATCTCAGACTCGGCCTGCTGCCGGTGCTGTTCGGGCTGGTCATCTCGGTACCTCTCGGCATCCTCTGCCACCGCTACCGCTGGCTGTATCCACCAGTGCTGACCGTGGCCAACATCCTGTACTCGATACCGTCCCTGGCCCTGTTCATGATCTTCGTCCGTTATACGGGGCTCACCGAACGCACGGTGATGATCCCGCTGACGATCTACACACTGTCGGTGCTGGTACCCAACGTCGTGGACGGGCTGGCCTCGGTCCCCGAACCGGTCCGGCTCGCGGCCACCGCGATGGGATTCGGCGCGATACGCCGTGTCGTCCAGGTCGAACTGCCGATCGCCGTACCGGTCGTCATCGCCGGCGTACGGGTCGCCGCCGTCTCGTCCATCAGCCTTGTCGCCGTGGGGCAGCTGATCGGACAGGGCGGTCTCGGGTACTACATCACCCGTGGTCTGCAACTCGACTTCCCGACCCCGATCATCACCGCGATCGGGCTGATCATGCTGCTCGCACTCACCACCGACGCACTGCTGGTGCTGGCACAGCGGCTGCTGACCCCGTGGTCCCGGAGCAGGGTGACGTCGCGATGAACGACTTCCTGAACCAGATCCGGCTCGTGGGAGACTGGCTGACGTCCTCGCAGCAGTGGCACGGCGACGAGGGAATCCCGCAGCGGCTCCTGGAGCACCTCACCTACAGCGGTCTGTCCCTGCTGTTCGCCGCCCTCATCGGGCTGACCCTCGGGCTGCTCGTCGGGCACACCGGCCGCGGGGCGTTCGCCGTGGCCAGCGTGGCGAACCTGGCGCGGGCGATCCCCACCTTCGGTCTGGTGGTCCTCGTCGTCACGCTCGCCGGACTCAGCACGACGCCCGTGCTGGTCGCCCTGGTGGCGCTGGCGGTCCCGCCGATCCTCATCAACACCTTCGAGGGGGTGCGGGGCGTGGACCCCGACACCAGGGACGCGGCGCGCGGGGTCGGTATGACCGAGTGGGAGGTCCTGGTACGGGTGGAGGTACCGATGGCGCTGCCGTTGATCCTCCTCGGTCTCAGGGTCGCCGCGATCCAGGTCGTGGCCACCGCGACCGTGGCCGCCTACCCCGGCCTCGGGGGCCTCGGCCGCTTCATCGTCGACGGGCTCTCCCGCAACGACTACGAGCTGGTCATCGGCGGATCGACTGTCGTCGTCGTACTGGCACTGGCCGTCCAGGTCGCCTTCACCGCGCTAGGGCGCGTCGTCGTCTCGCCGGGCCTGCGGGTCTCGGCGTCCAGGTCCTGAATCCTCAGAACCCTTTTGAACCCACTGAACCCCTTGAACCCCTTGAGTTTCCGAGCCTCCGGGCTCCGAGAGAGGAAACACCCATGAGCAGCATGCGAGGCATCCACCGCGGCGCCGCGTTCGGTCTGATCGCCGCACTCTCGCTCACCGCCTGCGGAGGTGGCGACGACAGCGACGACAATCCGCTGGCGGGCGACAGCGGCGGCAGCGGCAAGTCCATCGTCGTCGGCTCGGCGAACTTTCCCGAGAACCAGCTGCTCGCCGAGATCTACTCCCAGGCGCTGGAGGCCAAGGGCCTGAAGGTGACGCGGAAGTTCGACATCGGGGCCCGCGAGGTCTACTACGACCAGGTCGTCAAGGGCGGCATCGGCGTTTTCCCCGAGTACAACGGAGCACTGTTGTCGGTGGCGGTCGACGAGAACAGCACCGCGACCAGCACGGAGCAGGTGAACGCAGAGCTGAGGGCGAAACTCCCGTCGTCGGTGGAGATACTCGACTCCGCCGCGGCCGAGGACAAGGACTCGGTGACCGTCACCGCCGAGACCGCCGCCAAGTACAATCTCAGGACTCTCGCCGACCTCAAGCCGGTCGCAAAGGACATGACGATCGGGGCCGGTTCGGAGTTCAAGACCCGCACACAGGGCGGGGTCGGTCTGAAGTCGGTCTACGGCGTCGAGTTCGGCAAGTTCCAGCCCCTGGACGCGGGCGCGCAGACCACCCTGGTGAAGCTGCTCAAGTCGAACGACGTACAGGCCGCCAACCTGTACACCACCGACCCCGCCATCGTCGCGGACAAGCTGGTGGTCCTGGAGGACCCCAAGAACCTGTTCTCCTCGCAGAACGTCACGCCCCTGGTCTACAAGTCGGCGGTCGACGACACGGCCAAGGCGGCCCTCAACGCGATCTCGGCGAAGCTCACCACAGAGGACCTGCTGGAGATGATGAAGAAGCTCGTCAACGACAAGGAGGACTCCAGCACCGTCGCCAAGGAGTGGCTGACGAACGCCGGCCTCGTGAGCTGACCGGCCGGGTTCGGCCGCGCACACCGCCCGCCCTCTCCCTCGCCACGCAGTCCAGGCAGTCCAGGCAGGGGAGAGGGGACCGAACACGACCGGCTGGGGAGCAGAGTGAGTGACGTACGGCTGCACCAGCTCTTCGAGGGACGCCGGCTCACCCCGACGCAGCGCCGGATCGCGCACTGTCTGGTCCGGCAGGCGGCGGACGTGCCCTTTCTGCCGAGCGTGGAGCCGGCCCAACGGACAGGCGTCAGCCAGCCGTCGGTGACGCGGTTCGCCGTCGCCCTCGGCTTCGACGGGTATCCGGCGCTGCGCAGACATCTGCGGGACGTCGCACCCGCCGGCGCCGAGGCCGGGGAACGGTCGGACATCCCGTACCAGCAGGCGCTACAGGCCGGGATCGGCAACCTGCGGCAACTGGCGTCCCTGCTCGCCGACCCCGGACCCGTGGAGCGGGCGGGGTGGCTGCTCGCCGCCTCCCGGCCGTTGCCGGTGCTCGGGCTGCGCGCCTTGTCCAGGCACTGAGTGAAGAGTGAGCCATCAGGATCGAACAGAGTCCGACAAGATTATTGCTTCGGCTGTGTTCGAAGTCCTAGGGTGAGCCTGGCTCGGCAGCTCCCACTGTCACCAGCAGTTGTGTGCTGACTCGATATCAACTCCTGCACGACCCCGGTGAGTTGAGCCGTCACCGATGACCACAGCGCTGTCGGATTCCGGGTCGATTGTCAACAGTAACGAACACGATCTGACGCATCCTCAGTCCGAACAGCGCACTGTCGTACCGAGGAAGGCCACGGTCATGCCGCACCCCCACGAGTTCGCCGTCAGCCGCCGCCGTCTCCTGGAGGGAGGGGCCGCCGTCCTCGGCGCGCTCGCCCTCTCCGGAGCGGCCACCGCCCACCGGGCCGCCGCTGCGGACGCGTCGGACACCACCCCCGAGTGGAACGGCCACATCGACGTCTTCCGCCTCGGCACCGAGCCGCCGCACACCACGCTGATGCCGTACGCGACCGTCGCCCAGGCCCTCGCCGCCGACCGCACCTGCTCCCCGTACCGGCTGAGCCTCGACGGCACCTGGAAGTTCGCCTACGTCGACCGCCCCGACGACCGGGCCACCGACTTCTACCGCACCGACGTCGACGACAGTGACTGGGACACCATCCCCGTCCCCTCGGCCTGGCAGCTGCACGGGTACGACAGCCCGATCTACGTCAACATCGACTACCCCTGGTGGGGCCCCAACGGCCGGGGCGAGGAGGCGCAGCCGCCGGCCGCCCCCACCCTCCACAACCCCGTGGGCCAGTACCGCCGTACCTTCACGGTCCCGCGCGACTGGGCGGGACGACGGACCTTCCTCCACTTCGAGGGCGTCAAGTCCGCCCACTACGTGTGGATCAACGGCGAGCTGGTCGGCTACCACGAGGACTCGTACGACCCCTCCGAGTACGACATCACCCCGTACCTGAAGCCGGGCACCAACCGGATCGCCGTGGAGGTCTACCGCTACTCCGACGGCGACTGGCTGGAGGACCAGGACATGATCCGGCTGAGCGGCATCTTCCGCTCGGTCTACCTGTACTCCACGCCGGCCGTGCGCCTGCGCGACTTCCGGCTCGACACCCCCCTGAGCGACGAATACACGGCGGCCGAACTGTCGGTCACCGCGAACGTGCGGGACTACGGCGGCAGGGGCGCCGGCCGGTACTCCGTCGAGACCCAGCTGTACGACGCCGACGGGCACCCGGTCTGGTCGCGTCCGCTCCAGCAGACCGTCGCGCTCGGCGCCGGCGAGGAGAAGTCCGTACAGGCCGCGAAGGCCGTACCCGCCCCGCGCCTGTGGTCGGCCGAACACCCGAACCTCTACACGGCCGTGCTCCGTCTGCGCGACCCGGCCGGCAAGGTGATCGAGACCCTCTCCCACCGGGTCGGCCTGCGCGAGTTCGCCCTGCAGGACGGGCTGATGCGCATCAACGGCAAGCCGGTCTCCTTCCGGGGCACCAACCGGCACGAGATGCATCCGGTCCACGGCTCGGCGCTCACCCGGGCGGACATGGTCGAGGACATCGGCATCATCAAGCGGCTCAACATGAACACCGTCCGCACCTCGCACTATCCGAACAACCCGCTGTGGCTGGAACTCTCCGACGAGTACGGCCTGTACCTCGTGGACGAGACCAACCTCGAAACCCACGGCGTCCGGGGCGAGTACCCCGGAAACCACGCCGAGTGGACCACCGCGTGTGTGGCCCGCGCCCAGAACATGGTCCACCGCGACAAGAACCACGCCTCGGTCGTCATCTGGTCGCTCGGCAACGAGGCGGGCGGCGGCACCACGTTCAACGCCATGTACGACTGGATCCGCTCCTACGACACCACCCGTGTCATCCAGTACGAGGGCGACGACCGCCCCGGCATCAGCGACATCCGCTCCGAGATGTACGACAGTCCCGCCCGCGTCGAGCAACGGGCGAAGGACACCGCCGACACCCGGCCGTACGTGATGATCGAGTACTCCCACGGGATGGGGAACTCCAACGGGAACTTCAAGAAGTACTGGGATCTCGTCCGCCGCTATCCCGTGCTGCAGGGCGGCTGGATCTGGGACTTCGCCGACCAGGCCCTCAGCTGGCCCACCCCGACGCGCAAACTGTTCACCGAGACCGGGCCCGCCGCGCTCCACGGCGAGATCATCGCTCCCGCCGGCACCTTCACCCGCGACGAGGGCGTCTCCGGCGGCACCGTCTTCGCCCGCGACGCGGGCCTCGACCTCACCGGCTCGCTGACGCTGGAGGCGTGGATCACCCCGGACGTCCTCGGCTACCACCAGCCGATCATCGCCAAGGGCGACACCCAGTACGCCCTGAAGCAGTCGGACAGAGGCCTGGAGTTCTTCATCCACGGCGGTGGCCAGTGGGTCAGCGCGTACTGGACGCTGCCCGGCGACTGGACCGGTAGGGAGCACCACGTCGCCGGTGTCTTCGACGCGACGGCGGGCACGCTGACCCTCCATGTCGACGGCGTGGCGCGGGCCACCAGGACCACCACCCGGCGGCCCGGCAACAACACCGCGTCCCTCGCCCTGGCCACCGACATCGACAACCCCACCCGGGAGTTCAGCGGCACCATCCGGCGGGCCCGCGTCTACGCCCGGGCGCTCAGCGCCGCCGAGCTGGCCTCCGACAGCCGTGGCCCCGGCGACGACGGCGTCCGGTTCTGGTTCGACGCCGCCACCGTCGGTCTCACCGAGAAACGGCCCCGCGACAAGACGTTCTACGCCTACGGCGGCGACTGGGGCGACAACCCCAACGACGGGGTCTTCGCCGGGGACGGCATCGTCACCGCCGACCGCGGGCTCACCGGCAAGTCCGCCGAGGTCAAGCGGATCTACCAGGCGGTGCAGGTCACTTCGGGTGCCTCGCAGGGAGCGGTCACACTCACCAACGAGTACCTCTTCACCAACCTCCGCGCATTCGAGGGGCGCTGGGAACTGGTCGCCGACGGAAGAGTAATCCGGCGAGGAAGGCTGACCCGCGCCCAGCTCGACGTGGCGCCCCTGTCCAGCAAGGACATCACCGTTCCCTTCGAGCTGCCGGACGACCCGGCGCCGGGCGCGGAGTACTTCCTGCAGCTGTCCTTCACCACCAGGGAGAGCACGAAGTGGGCCAGGGCCGGCTTCGAGGTGGCCCGGCAGCAGCTCGCCCTCGACGCAGGCAGCCCCGCCGTCACGCCCAGACCGCTGGACAGCGTCCCGGCACTCAGCCACGAGGACGCCGACGCGTCGGTCACCGTCAAGGGCAAGGGCTTCTCGGTCACCGTCGACAAGGCGACCGGCGTCATCACGTCGTACAAGGCCCGCGGCACCCAGCTGATCTCCTCCGGGCCCACCCCGAACTTCTGGCGGGCGCCCATCGACAACGACCGGGGCAACGGCCAGCACACCCGCAACCAGACCTGGCGCGACGCGGGCACGCGGCGGACGGTCACCGGTGTCACCGTCCGCGCCCTGCGGGACCGGGCCGTCGAGATCAAGGTCGCCGGCACGCTGCCCACGACGACGGCATCGACGTACACCACCACCTACACCGTCTTCGGCAACGGTGAGATCAAGGTCGACAACACCCTCCACCCGGGGGCCGCCTCGCTGCCGTACATCCCGGAGGTCGGCACCCTGCTGTTCCTGCCCGGCCGCCTGGACAGGCTGCACTACTACGGCCGCGGCCCCGAGGAGAACCACTGGGACCGCAACAACGCCACCGACGTGGGCCTGTACTCCGGCACCGTCGACGGGCAGTGGACCTCCTATCTGCGCCCGCAGGAGAACGGCAACAAGACCGACATCCGCTGGATCGCCCTCACAGACCGCCGGGGCACCGGCCTGCTGGTCTCCGCCGAACCGCTCCTGGAGGTCAACGCCTCGCACTTCACACCGGAGGACCTGTCGGTCGGGGCCCGCCACGACTACCAGCTCACTCCGCGCGACGAGGTCGTCCTGCGCCTGAGCCACCGCCAGATGGGAGTCGGCGGCGACAACAGCTGGGGCGCGCACACCCACGACGAGTACAAGCTGTTCGCGGGCCGCGACTACTCGTACAGCTACCGGCTGCGCCCCCTGACGGACGTCGACGAGGCGATGGCGGCCTCGCGGCGGCCCACGGCGGGGGAGTCCGCCGGGTAAGACAGGAACACAGGTCCCGGGGGCGTCACCCTTCATCGGGGGTGGCGCCCTCGCCCAGTTCGTCGGCCAGACAGACGAGGTACAGGGCCATGGTGGTCCGGTGTTCGCGCAGCGGGCGGCCGGTGAGCTGCTCGATCTTGGGTCGTCGAGCGGCGCGGACTCGGCTCGGCCGTCTCGCGGGGCAACGCGGGCTGGGTCTGCCTCAGCCACTCGACACCCGTCCCGGCCCCGGGCGTACTGCGCTACGCCCTGCGCTCACTCGGACGGCCCGACTCGCCGCTCTATCTACGGCCGCTGCCCGACCCGGCGTTCGCCCGGTGGCTCCGGCGGTTCTGGCGCAGCAGCACCCCGGCCGCGTTCCGGCACGGCTCCGCGGCGATCGCCGAGCTGAACCGGCCCACCTTCGACCTCTTCGACGGCCTGCGCGAGGCAGGGGTGGCCACGACCCTGACCCGGCCCGGCATGGTCCACGCGTTCCTGTCCCCGACGGAGGCCCGCCGCCACCTCGCCGTCCAGCGGGAGGCGGCGGACGGCCACCACCCGATGCCCGACGACATCACCACGGGCGCCGAGGCACGTCTGCTGGACGGGGCGCTGTCGCCCCGCGTACGCGCGGCCTACCTGGTCGAGGGGGAGGGGGTGGTCGATCCGGAGGCGTTCGCACGAGGACTAGGCGAGGCACTGAACGTGGCCGGAGTGAAGGTGCACGAGAACGCGGAGGTGACGGGGTTCCGGACCGGGGGAGGGCGGGTCACCGCGCTGAGCACGGACCAGGGGGACGTTCCCTGCTCGTCGGTCGTCATCGCGGCCGGCATGCGCTCACCGGCGCTGCTGCGCACCCTCGGACACCGGCTGCCGCTCCAGGCGGGCAAGGGCTACAGCTTCTCGGTCGACCTGGATCCGGCGCCCCGGCACACCCTCTGCTTCGGGGAACGCAGGGCCGTCGCCTCACCGATCGGCGGCACCACGCGGATCGGCGGCACCATGGAGCTGAGCGGCAACAACAACCGCCTCGACTGGCGCAGGATCGTCGCCGTGGCACTGGCGAGCCGCCACCGCCTGGGCCCCTGGTTCGACGACCCGGACGACCTGGTGAGCCTTATCCGCGCACCCTGGGCGGGCGGCCGTTCCTCCCCGACGGGCTCCCGGTGATCGACCGCCTCCCCGGGTACGACAACGCCTTCGCGGCCACCGGACACGGCATGCTCGGCGTCACCCTGGGCCCCGCCACAGGGCACCGACTCGCCGAGTACATCCGCACAGGCCGCCGCCCCGATGCCTTGGCACCGTTCCGCTTCGACCGGCTCCGCCGCTGAACGGACGGAAGCCGTCACGCGGTCTGCGCCGGCGAAGCGGCCCCGGAACTCCTCCGCCAGGCCGCCGCCCCGCCTACTTGCCCTGCTTCTCCAGCTTCTCCTGCTGCAACTCCTTGATACGCACCGCTTCCCTGCGGACGTCGGCCTGCACGGAGCGCTCGTGCCGGAGCCACTCGGGGTCCTCCTGCTTCAGCGCGTCGATCTGCTCGGTGGTGAGGGCCTCGGTGACCCCGCCCCGGGCGAGCCCCGCGATGGAGACGCCCAGCTTCGACGCGACCACCGGACGGGGGTGCGGGCCGTCGCGGCGCAGGTCGCGCAGCCAGGCCGGCGGGTCGGCCTGCAGCGCGGCCAGCTCGGCGCGCGTGACGACACCCTCCTGGAACTCTGCGGGGGTGGCCTGGAGGTACACACCCAGCTTCTTCGCCGCGGTCGCGGGCTTCATGGTCTGGGAGGTCTGGTGCGTCGTCATGGTGTCAAGGGTATCGAGCGTATGAACCAGCGCCGACCACGGCGGACCGGGCGGGAGAGCGGCGGGAAATGTACGGCAGGTAGCCTGGCGCGGTGACTGGCTCGGAAGATTCCCCCGCGTTCCGGCTCGCGTACGTCCCGGGAGTGATCCCCGCCAAGTGGGTGCGGATCTGGAACGAGCGGCGCACCGACGTCCCCCTGACCCTGCTCCAGGTGTCCGCCGCCGAGGCGGTCGGCCTGCTGCTGGGCGGCGACGCCGACGCCGGCCTCGTACGGCTGCCGGTCGACCGTTCGGTGCTCAGCGCGATCCCGCTCTACACCGAGACCACGGTGGTCGTGGTTCCCAAGGACCATGTCGTGGCCGCCGTCGACGAGGTGACCGCGGAGGACCTCGCCGACGACATCGTGCTGCACCCCCTCGACGACACACTTGCCTGGGAGCGCCTCCCCGGCCGTCCCGCGATCGAGCGTCCCGCGACCACCGAGGACGCCGTCGATCTGGTCGCGGCCGGGATCGGCGTCCTCGTCGTCCCCCAGTCCCTCGCCCGCCTCCACCACCGCAAGGACCTCACCTACCGTCCGGTGACCGACGCGCCCGAGTCTCGGATCGCGCTGTCCTGGCCGGAGAACCGGACCACCGACCTGGTCGAGGACTTCATCGGCATCGTGCGCGGCCGCACCGTCAACAGCTCACGCGGACGGCGCGAGGAGCCCGAGGCGCAGCAGCCGAAGACGAAGAAGCGCCCCGGTACGGAGGGCGCGGCACGCAAGCCCGCCGCGGGAAGGTCGGCGGGCCGGGGCGGAGGCGCAGGGAAGGGCGGAGCGGCGGGCAGGGGCACTCGCCAGGGCAAGCCCCGCCGCAAGTAGGGCGCGGAACCGGGCCTCCGTCCGGCGGGCGGGGTTCGCGCCGGCCCGCTGCGAGGCGGGTGACCACGACGAGGCGGCCGACCGGCTGCCGGCCTTCCTCCGCGAGACCTGCGACTGTGCCCACCTGCCGCCGTACGGCTGGTCCGTCCCGGCGCTGGTGCTGCTCGCGGAGAGGTCTGCGCCGGACTCGGCGCACGCGGCGGGTACGAGGCCGGACTCGCCCGTGCCGTACCGGTACCGCGCGAGGCGCTCGCGCGCAGGCCGGCCGGGATCGCACTCGCGGGCCGGCCGGTGGAACTGGCCGGGCCCACCGAACGGGCCATGGGCCCGCCGGCGTTGGCCAGGGCGACACCGCGGCGGCCCTCGGACACTTCCGCCGGGCCGGACACCTGGTCGTCGGCAGCTCACCACCCCGGACGGCCCGCCTCAGGGCGAACGAGGCCCGCGCGCCGCTGCGCGAGAAGGGCGGCGCATGGTGGTCCGAGGATGCCGAGGCATGAAGGAAGAGGCAGTGGGATCAGCCGGCGGTCGTACGGCCGATCGACTCCACCAGCGGCAGCAGCCGGTGCGGAACCCGCTCGCGCAGCGCCACCTCGGTGCGGGTGCGGACCACGCCCGGCACGCTGATCAGCGCCTGGATCACGTCCTCCAGGTGAGCGTTGTCCCGGGCCACGACCCGCGCGAGGAGATCACCGCCGCCGGCGATCGAGAAGGCCTCGACGATTTCCGGCACGGCCGCCAGCGCGTCCCCGACCTCGTCGAGATGGCCCTGGGTGACCTCGATGTGCACGAACGCGAGCACGGGGTGACCGAGCGCCGCGGGGGAGAGGGAAGGACCCGTGCCGGTGATCACGCCGTCCCGGTCGAGGCGGTCGAGGCGGGCCTGGAGGGTGCCGCGCGCGACGCCGAGGAGACGGGCGTACTCGCGCACGCTCGTTCCGGGCTGCTCCAACAGCAGTCGCAGAATGCGGGTGTCCAGCTCGTCGACGGCCATCGCGCCCGGCCTCCTCGTACATGGTCCGTTGGCTCGGCGGTGAACGGCTGCGGACCGATATGTCTGTGCCAATGGCCCATCCTAATCGACCTCACTTGAGCCAGTGGTGGCAGTAGTGCTGCAATGTCCCCCGTCGATGGCGCTGCGGACTCCGCGGCGCCTTTTGTATGCCGAAACCAGTGGGGCGGGACAGCAGTGCTGAAGAGGGTGTTCCTGGCGCCGGACCCGGGCCGGACCCGGCTGCGGTTCGCCGCGCGGGCCGTGCTCGGCATCGGGCTGGCCGTCACCGGCTGCGGCCTCGCCGGGCACTCGCTCACCGGGGCAGTGACCGGCGGACTCGCGGCACTGCTCGCCCTGTTCACGGTCACCGACGCCACGGTGCGCGGGCAGGCGGTCACCACCGCGCTGCTGCCCGCCGTCGGCCTCCCGGTCCTCGCCGCGGCGGCCGCCCTGCACGAGCACCCGGTCGCCCGCGGGCTCGCCTTCCTCGCCGTCGTCGGCGCGGGTGTCTACGCGCGCCGCTGGGGACCGCGCGGCCACAGTCTGGGCGTCTTCGCCTTCATGACCTTCTTCGTCGCCCAGTTCCTGCGTTCGGGACCGGAGCAGCTGCCCGAGCTGTACGCCGCCGTCGTCCTGTCCGTGCTCACCGCCTCGCTGGTGCGCTTCGGGCTGTGGTGCTACGAGCGCCGCACGCCACCGCCGGCCCCCGCCGTCCCGGCCGGCGAACGCGGCCTGGCCCGTGCCACCACCCGTCAGGCCGTCCAGGCGACGGCCGCCGCGGGCTTCGCGCTGGTGGTGGGCCAACTGGTGTCCGGGGACCGCTGGTACTGGGCTGTCGGCGCAACCTGGTGGATCTTCGTGAACACCACCTCGCGCGGTGAGACCCTGCTCCGCGGCTTCCGCCGCATCCTCGGCACGGTGCTTGGCATCGCGCTCGGCCTCGTCGTCGCCGTGCCGGTGGCGGGGTCCGCCGTCCCCACGGCGGTGCTGGTCGCCGTGTGCGTGTTCGGCATCTTCTACTCGGCCGCCGTGTCGTACACATGGATGATGCTCTCGGTCACCCTGCTCGCCGAACTGCTGTACGGGCTTCTGGGCCTTCTCGACCCGGCACTGCTCGCCGTACGGCTCGCGGAGACCGGTGTCGGCGCCCTGGGCGCCCTGCTGGCCGTGGTTCTCGTGCTGCCGATCACCACGCACGCCACCACCGACGCCTGGATCCAGCGCGCTCTGCGCTGCGTCCACGACTGCACCGCCGAGGCCACCGCCCGGCTCGCCGGGGCGTCCTGCGACCCGGCACCGCGCGTGGCCGAACTGGAGCTGCTGCTGGGGCGTGTCCGGCTCTCGGTCGCGCCGCTCGTGCATCCGTTCAACCCCGTGCGCGCCCGTAAGCTCCGGGCGCGCCGGGTACTGGCGCTCCTCGACGACTGCGCCCGTGAGATCCGCGGCCTGGCCGCCGTGGCCGCCGACCCGGAGGCCTCCCGCGACGTCCGGCTCGCCGCCGCCTGCCGACGCGTGCAGGCCGCGGTGGAGGCGCTCACGGAGGGCCGCGCCGACCCCGTGACGGCCCCCGCCGGCCGGCCCCAATCCGCCGAGCCCGCCCTCGCCCATCTGCACGGCCTGGAAATGGCCCTGGCCGAGCTCGCCAAGCCGCTGCGCGGCCCGTCGGGTTCACCGCTGGTCGGGGCCTGAGGTTCGCTCTCGCACGCCGGACACGCCGAGGGCCCGCTCCCGGGAAGGAGCGGGCCCTTCGGCGTACCAGGTGTTCCGGCCGTCGTACTTCGCCCTACGGGGTTGCTGCCCGGGTCAGCGCACCGGGGCGCCCTGAGACTGCTGCGGGGCGATGCCCAGTGCCGTCGTGTACTTGGCCAGCGCCAGCTTGCCGATGGCCGGGTACGGGCCGAGCGGGTCGGAGGAGGCACAGCCCGCCTCCGTGGCCGCGGCCTCCAGCAGACCGGCGTCGATCTCGGGGCCGATCAGATACGGGGCCAGCGCGAGGTTCTGCGAGCCCGAGGCACGTAGCTGTTCGGCGATGGCCGCGATCGAGCCGTCCTCGTCCAGGGCCGCCGCCATCACCGGTACGGCGAGGCGCGCGGCGAGCAGCATGCCCGTGATGCCGGCCGCCTGCACGGCCTCCTCGCCACCCACGGAAGCCAGGATGATGCCGTCCGCGGCAGTCGCCACGGTGAACAGGCGGGCCCGGTCGGCGCGCGCGAGGCCCGCCTCGGACAGCCGTACGTGCAGTCCCTCGGCGAGCAGCGGGTGCGGGCCGAGGACATCGGTCAGGTCGGCCGCGATACGGCTCTCCATGACGGCCTGACGGACCCGGCGCAGCAGCGCGCCGTCCGGACCGGCGAGCAGCGGCACGACCACGGCCACGGGCCCCTCGGGCTCCTTGGCGTCCACTCCGGCGGCGCGGGCCTGCTCGTAGCGGGCGGTACGCTCCTGCGCGGTGTGCGTGAGCACGGACTGGAGCGTGGGGAACTCCGCGTCGTCGCCGTCGAGGTACCCGATGCGGGCGTCGAGGCCGGGGAGTTCGGAGCGGGCGATGCTCACGACCTCCTCGGCGAGGCCACGCGTGGCGGCACTGGGCGTGCCCGGCACCGCGAGGACGAGCGCGGGCGCACCCTCGGGAGCCGCCACAGGCTCGGGACGGCGGTGCCGGCCCGGCTGGCGGGGGCGCGGCATTCGTACTGGCAGGCCGGCGGGCCCAGTGGGGGAGCTCATGGCGCCGCATGTTACTGGCTTATTGGGCTCCCCTGTTCGGGGAGGGTGCAGGTGAGCGGTATCCGTCCGCTTTTGTCTGATGAGTTACGTACAGACAGAAGTGATCGGTACGTAACGACTTCTCCTCCGGGCGAGGCCGGCGGACTCGCCCGCCGCGGTGCTTCGGTGCTGGTCAACGCGCGGTGTGGTCAGAACCCGGTGCGATGACGGAACCTGCCCGGCAGAGGGGACGAGTCGTGACCTGTCCGGCAATCGGGCAGCAGGCTCGCATGTCGGTCGTTCTGGTCCGTATGTCGATCAATACGTGTGCTGTTCGGTCGTCCACGTCTCCGGTCCGGTCAGGACGGGCGCCGGTCCACGGGGGCGGCGCCTGCTGTGCTTGTGCGGGGCCCCGGTGTGTGCCAGTAGGGTGACGCGCTGTGGCACCACGACCCTTGCATGAACTTGTTGAAGCAGGCTGGGCGAAGGCTCTTGAACCTGCGGCCGAACGTATCGCTGCGATGGGGGACTTCCTCCGGGCCGAGATAGCGGCCGGCCGGACCTACCTTCCGGCTGGGGCGAATGTCCTGCGGGCCTTCCAGCAGCCGTTCGACGACGTCCGTGTCCTGATCGTCGGTCAGGATCCCTACCCCACGCCGGGGATGGCCATCGGGCTGAGTTTCGCGGTGGCGCCCGAGGTGCGTTCGTTGCCGGGCAGTCTGGAGAACATCTACCGGGAACTGCATACGGACTTGGGGCTGCCCCGGCCGTCCAACGGTGATCTGACGCCGTGGACCGAGCAGGGGGTGCTGTTGCTCAACAGGGCGCTGACGACGGCGCCGCGCCAGCCGGCCGCGCACCGTGGCAAGGGGTGGGAGGAGGTCACCGAGCAGGCCATCCGGGCATTGGTGGCGCGTGGCAAACCGCTGGTGTCCGTCCTGTGGGGCCGGGATGCCCGCAATCTGCGGCCACTTCTGGGGGATCTTCCGTCGATCGAGTCCGCCCACCCGTCGCCGATGTCGGCGGACCGTGGTTTCTTCGGTTCGCGGCCGTTCAGCAGGGCCAACGACCTACTGGTGCGGCAGGGCGCTCAACCGGTGGACTGGCAACTGCCGTAGGCCGCAGTGGGCGCTGTCTCCGAAAGCGGCGGGATTGTCGATGCCGGACATCGAGAGGCTGGGACGGCCTCCGGCGAGCTGGGAACCGCGGCGCACAGTGATTCCGCCTCGCCGGGGCGACCACGGCCGGGCGGCATCCCGACCGGCGCGGGTGGCGAGGCCGCTGCCGCCGTCTTCGCGGCGCCCTGCCCAGTCGTCGAGGTCGAGGGCCGCTTCCAGCGGCTTCCTGGCCCCGCAGGCCCGTAACCAGCTCTCCAGGAGACCGGCTCTTCAGGCCCGTCGGCCCGTCCGTCGCATCGCTGCGGCCCTACGGTGGAGAGGTGATCAAGGGCTCTGTGGGAGGAAAGTACATGGAGATCGTCGCGTACGGCGTCCTCGCGGACGAACAGCCGCTGCTGCAGGACGCGTTCGAGCGGGAGTTCGGCGGCCGACATGAACTGCGCTGTCTGGGGCTGTTCTTGAACCGGGACACCGCCCCCACCGCTGCCGGGCACGAGGTGGTGCTCAGCAGCGTCAACGACACCCTCGACGGGGACGTGCTGCGCGCGCTGGCCAGGGGCGGCACGAGGATGATCGCCCAGCGGGCCACCGGCTACAACAACATCGACCTGGCCGCAGCCGAGGAGCTGGGGCTGACCGTGACCCGGGTGTCGTTCTACTCGCCGTACTCGGTGGCCGAGTTCGCCTGGGCGCTGGCGCTCGCCGTCGACCGGCGGATCGTGCGGGCCGCGCACCGCACCAGGGAGTTCGACTTCCGGCTCGACGGGCTGATGGGCCGCGACCTGCACGGCCGGACCGCAGGGGTGGTGGGCACCGGCAAGATCGGGGTCGCGTTCGCCCGGATCGCGCACGGCTTCGGGATGCGGCTGCTGGGCTGGGACATCACCGAGAACCCAGACTGCCTGGCCCTGGGCATGCGGTACGTCGAGCGGGAGCGGCTGTTCGCCGAGGCAGACCTGGTCAGCCTGCACGTGCCGCTGCTGCGGGACACCCACCATCTCGTCGACGCCCCTGCCCTGGCCCTGATGAAGGACGACGCGGTCCTGGTCAACTCCAGCCGCGGCGGGCTGGTGGACACCGACGCGCTGCTGGAGACGCTGCGCGCGGGGCGGCTGGGAGGGGTGGGCCTGGACGTGTACGAGGAGGAGGCCGGGGTGTTCTTCCTCGACAAGTCGCTGGAGGTGATGACCGACGAACGCCTCGCGCGACTGATGACCTTCAACAACGTGCTGGTCACCTCGCACCAGGCGTACTTCACCCGGGACGCCGTGGGCCAGATCGCCGAGACGACCGTGGGCAACGTCGTGGACTACTTCGCCGGCCGCACGAGCGACAACACCCTTGTCCCCCGGCACGAGACCGGCGCCGGGCGGTGACCGGGCACCCTCCCACGCCGGACCGCCGACGTTGTGAAGCCCGCCGGCAAGCCGTCCAAAGGCGCTGAGGGGCAGGCGTTCGCACCGTGCGGTCAGCGCACCGCCCCGGCCGCGCCCGGTTTCCCCTACGGCCTGCGCACTGTCTGCTGAGTGTCTGGCGGAGCATGTGACTGCCCCGACGGGCACCGCTCCTTGCCCACTGGGCGGCCCTCCCCGGTGAGGCCGTGCGGCAAGGGTCACCCTCGGCCGGTCCGGGGCCACGACAGGGGCCCGGCTGTCGAACGGACCTTGCGAAGCGGGCCGTTGCCGCAGTCCGCGGCCTGCCTGGTCACAGGGCCCAATGGCCTCGGTCGGGGACCTGCGGCCCCTGCACAACCGCCCCCCGGCACCGCCACGCTGGGGTCACATTCCCGTTGAGGAGGCAGAAATCATGGTCCGCAGTGTGGTCGTAGGTCTCGATGGCTCGGCCGAGAGCCGTGCCGCTGCCGAGTGGGCGGCCCTCGAGGCGAAGCGGCGCTTCCTTTCGCTCAAACTGGTCCACGTCTGGGAGGCGGTCCCCGCTCCCATGGCCCTGGCGCCGCTCCTCGGTGTCGACACGCAGCAGTACCGGAGCGAGGACGTCCCGCGTGAGGCGGCCGCAGAACTTCGCTTGCGGCACCCGGGGTTGGACGTGATCGTGGATCAGGTCGTCGGCCGGCCGGCCGGGTTGCTGACAGAGGCGGCGAAGGAAGCCGCGCTGCTGGTCCTCGGCTCCCGAGGTCTGAGCGGCATCGGCGGATTCCTCGTCGGTTCCGTGGGCCAGGCCGTCGTGGCGCACGCCGAGCGGCCGGTGGTTCTTGTCCGTGCCGGGGAACAGGCCGCAGACGGGAACGCGATGGATCCGTCCGGAATCCCGTTCGCCGGGACCCGGTTCGGGCCCGTCGTCCTCGGGCTCGACACCGACAGCCCCGACGACGCGGTGATCACGTTTGCCTTCGAGGCGGCCGCCCGTCGTGTGACGCCCCTGCGGATCGTGCACGCCTGGAACCTGCCGCCGTACTTCGCGTACGGACTGCCCGCCGACCCCGAGCTCAACGCCCTGCTGGGAAAGCAGGACGCTGCCGCGCTGGCCGAGGTGCTGCACCGCTGGAAGGAGAAGTACCCGGCCGTCAAGGTCGTCGAGGAGTCCCGCGCCGGCAGTCCCGCCGTCCAACTGGTCGAAGCCTCCCGGGACGCGTCCCTGGTCGTCGTGGGCCGACGGATCCGCCGCAGCCCCGTCGGCGCGCACCTCGGCCCGGTCACGCACGCCGTACTGCACCACGCGACAGCCCCGGTCGCCGTCGTCGCGCACGGCTGACGCAGCGACCCATACACCGGCGCTCTGCCCCTGGACACCCGCCTGGTGAGCGGCAGCCACGGCAGTGCGCTTCGCTTTCGAGGAGGCAGGGCGGCGTCGGGTGCCGCTGAAGACCGTGCGGGCCTGGCGATGCCCCGCGCACCGGACCACTGGCCTTCCGCTGTCGGCGGGTGGGCCCGCTCGCCTGTGCGAGGGTCGGGCGGATGTGTTACTGGGTGCGTGGGCGCTCGGTCGGTTTGAGCGGGGCCACGGTCCGGGCGGCACGCGGGTCGAGATGTTCCGCGGCTGTTTGACGGTGCCGCCCTTGTCTGCCGCGTCCCAGCCCGCGAAGACGACGACCGGGCGGGCGCCCTTCGCCCCCCGTACCCGCTCACGCAGTGTGCGCCGCCGTGCTCAGCGGGTGGCTGACAGTGGATCCTCGCCCAGTGCCTGTTCCGCTGTCCTGCGCGGGGAGGGCGGTCCCTCCGGTCCGTATCCGACGCGGAGGAGGATCTGGGCGTGAGCACGCCGGTCGCCGGGGGCCCGTCCCATCTGGTCGCGCAGATCCGGCCACTCCAGTGCCTGGTGCAGCAGTGACGCGCGCACGCCGTGCGCGGTGGCCACCAGCAGGACGCGTTCGAGCGCCTGGCCGGCGCGCAGCCAGTCGGCCCGCCGGTCGTGCAGTGTGGAGAGCACCAGGAGGGTCGGCCGCGTCTCGAAGGGGCGGGCGGCCAGCGCGGCCGGGTGCCGGTGGGCACCGAAGTCCCGCATGGGGAGCCGGTTCAGGAAGTCCTGCGGGCCCACCGTGCCGGGCGGCATGCCGAGGGCCGCGTCGTTCGGTTCGTGCACCCAGCGGCGGCTCTCCGTCGCCCGGTCGGGGTCGGCCGTGTTGCGCTGCTCGGCCTCGCGGGTGAGCTGCAGCAGGACGTCGGTCTCGGCCGGCTCGGGACGACTCAGCAGGGCGCCTTCGGCATGGGCGGCCTCGGCGAGCTCCGTCAGGACGGTGGTGGGCAGCGGCCGCTCGGCGTAAGGGAAGCGGCTGCTGCGTCGACGCCACAGTGCGTCGTACAGGTGCGGTGTGGAGGAAGCGCTGGTGGGGCCGCCGAGCCGCACGGTCGCGAGCAGATCGGGCTCATCGGGCCGGGGCAGCAGCCGGGTCACCGGCTCCCGCCCGAAGTGAGCAACCCCCACCCGGAGGTTGAGCACCGCGCAGCCGACGGAGAGGTGCAGGGCGCGCCCGGACGGATCGATGTGGCGCAGCCCGCGTTCCGCTGCGGCACGGATCTCCAGCGTGACGGTGTCCGGGGCCAGCCGGAACCGCCAGGGCTGGGTGTTGTGGATCGAGGGGGCGGCAACGGCCGCGGAGACCAGGTCCTCAAGGGTCGGGACAGTGAGATCCGTGGAGTGCATCGGGAACTCCTCCCGCCCTGCGCCGTCGGGGCGGCGGGGCTTGTCGTGAGCGGATCTCAGCGTGACGTCCACGTGCGTGGCGCGAGGAGGGGCCGTACGGCCCTGTCCGGTTCCGAAGGGCCCGACTTCACTCCGCGGGATCATCTGACCGGGGCCGCCGGCCGCACCGGGGCCGACTGGTCCTCTGGCGCCTGGAACACGGGGACCGGAACCGCACCGGACCAGGTGGAGCGCCGCCAGATCACCGTCGTACTCCTGGAGACGGCGCCGACCATGGTGAGCGACCTGGGTTCCGGCGGACGGCCACGAGTAACTGGTGTGTGCACCGGTCACCCGGTGGACGCGCCGGTGCGGGTGTCCCTGGAGGCGTCCTTTCGAGGCTTCTTCACTCGTGGTGAGTCATGACGGCGACGCGGTGCCGCTCTCGATGTGACCTGACGGGGCTGTGGCCGACCCGGAGGAACCGCCGTGCTCGGCGAGGTCGAACTCCACGTTCACGACGCCCTCGACGGCCCGCACCAGCCGTGCTGCCACGGGTACCAGAGATGTGTCCCGGATGCGACCGCTGAGCGTCACGACTCCGTCCCGCACCCTCACGTGCGCGGTCGACGCCGGGGTGGGGAAGAGGTACGACACGACCTCCCGGCGGACCTCCTCCGCGATGTCCTCGTCGTCGCGCAGAAACACCTTCAGCAGGTCGGCGCGGCTGACGATGCCCTGCAGTACGCCCACGTCGTCGACGACGGGCAGCCGCTTGACCTTCGCGTGGGCCATGGTCCGCGCTGCCTGGGCGAGCGTCGCGTTCGCTTGGACGGTGACGGCCGGCGAGGTCATCAGCTCCCCGGCTGTCACCGCGCCCGCCTTCTCCAGGTCGGACAGGCGCCGCAGCTGGGTGTACCGGTCGGGGTCGGTGTCGCGGAACTCCTCTTGGGCAGCAGGTCGGCCTCGGAGACGACCCCGACGACTCGGCCCTCACCTGCCAGCACGGGCAGGGCGCTGACCTTCCACTCCTGCATTGTCCGCACGATCTCCTCGAAGACGGCCGCACGGCCGATGGCGGCGACCGTCGTGCTCATGACGTCGCTCACGATGTGCGGGTTGCCGTGCATCATGCCTCCCTGGGGATTCGGTTCGTGGATGACGCGGTCACAGGAGGCTGCCGCTGCCGTAGGGGGCGTACAGGTCGAGCAGCCGGGTCCGGGCCGAGCGCAGGCGGTGGGCGAGGACGTCGCCCAACCAGTGGGCGACGCTCTGACCGAGCACGGGGTCGTCCTTGCACATCGACCGGATCGCGGTGGCGTCGAACTCGTATGCGCGTACCGGGCTGGTCGCCTCGGCACCCAGGTGCCAGGCGTGCGGGACGAACAGCCAGGACCAGCCGATGAGTTCGTTGTGTCCGAGCGTCTCGATGACGGCCGCCCGGCGCCCGGGCACGTGCATGTCCAGGGTGACGGTGCCGGTACGGATGATCCAGAACCGATCTGCCTTGCCACCCTCCTCGAAGAGACGGGTGCCCTGGGGGAACGAGACCTCCCGGGCGTAGCGCATCAGCCGATGCCGGTGCTCCGCGGGCAGTGCCCGCAACATGCCGGCCGTGGCGGGAGCGTTCATGACGTGCCTCCGATCAGGGTGGACGAACCTGCCGGGTCCAGCGTGGTCTCGTGCCTCCTCGTCGGCCATGGGCCACCCGGCCCCCCGGGCCGGGCCGCCCGGTACCCCGTGAGAGCCCTTGGGCCCCCTGTGCCGGAACGTGCCGTGCGGTTCGATGAAGTAGGGAGACAACCCGTTGGAAGGGGGTGTTCATAGTGGGTACGTCACTGACCCCGGAGTTCTGGCGGCTGTTCGCCGCCCTCCTGGTGATCGCCATGGCGGTCACCTTCGCGCTCAGCGCCGCGCTCGACGCGCTGGTGGTACGGGCACAGCGGCGCCACATCCGACGCCGGCCGACGGCCACGCGGACGACCGAGGCGTCCCGCCGGCCCGTTCGGCCCCTGGTTGGTCACTGAGGGGATGCCGGTACGCGTGTGAGTCCTCAGGACACCCGATCGGGGCCGAAAGGGTCCGTGAAGGGCCTGTACGGCCCCTGTGGACAAGGCCGTTCTCGCGCAACGCTCGGACCAGAAGAGCAAGCAGGCTCGGACGGAGGAGGCAGACGGCATGGTTCGGCAGGTCACCGCAGGAGTTGACGGTTCCACCGAGAGCCTCGCGGCCGCGCACTGGGCGGCCCGGGAAGCACTGCGCCGCGGAGCGTCGCTGAGGCTGGTGCACGCGTGGACGTGGCACCCTCGCCCGTCCTCCTCCGTACCGGCGGAGGCGAGTGAGGGCGACTGGGCCGAGCGGACCCTGGACCAGGCGGTCATGAGCGTCCGTGCTGCACACCCCGGGGTGCGGATCGTCGACCGGTTGGTGTCCGGGTCCGCGGTCGCCACCCTGCTCGCGGCGGCCGAGGAGTCGGAGTTGCTGGTGCTGGGCTCCCGCGGGCTCGGCGGGATCGCGGGGTTCCTGGTCGGCTCGGTGTCCCAGCGGGCCGTCGCCAGGTCCCCGCGTCCCGTGGTGCTCGTCCGCGCGGGTGAGACCGCAGCCGACGAGCACCTGCCGGCCCCGGACGGTGTCTCTCCGGAGGAGATCCCCGGGCTCCCGTACCGCGATGTCGTCCTCGGGCTGGACATCCGACGCCCCTGCGACGAACTGATCGAGTTCGCCTTCGAGGCCGCCCGCCGTTCCGGCGCCGCACTGCACGTGATCCACGCCTTCACCTTCAGCGTTCCGTCGGCCGACGGCGCCGACCTTCGTGCGGTCACGGACGCCGGGCCGGAACTGCTCGCGGCACAGGAACGCGCCGTTCTCGCGACGCTGCGTCCGTGGTGCGAGAAGTATCCGGAGGTCTCCGTGACCGCGACGGTCTCCGAAGGGCGGGCGGCCACCGCGCTGGTGCGCGCATCGTCCGGAGCCTCCCTCGTTGTCGTGGGACGCCGCGTCCGGAACGGCCACCTCGGAACGCACATCGGGCCCGTGACGCACGCGGCCCTGCATCATGTCGGCTGCCCCGTCGCCGTCGTACCGCACGACTGAACCGGCTTTCCAAATAAGCCCGTTGGCTTCCGGCACCACCGGCACCACCGGCACCACCGGCGCCTCACGGCCACCGCACCGGGGCGATCGCCCCGGTGCGGCCGTACAGCAGGCGAACACCGACCGGGTGGCCGGCTCGACGTGATCGGCCGCACCTTCCACGGACCGCTGTGCGCACCAGAGTCTCGCCGGTGACGAACCGGGTCCTGGGACCGCCACGGGAGTGGCCGGTCCCAGGACCCGGTTCGTGGGTGGCGTCCGGCCAAGTGGTGTAGCGGATCAAGGCGCCGGAATCTGCAGGTCAT